>JADYYZ010000198.1 GCA_020853405.1 Acetobacteraceae bacterium | reverse complement strand
CCTGCGCGATCCAGCTGTCGGTGCTGGCGCTGGGCGGGATCGCTGCCGGGCTGGCCGCGGGTGCCGTGCTGCCGTTCCTGCTGGTCGGTCTCTTGGGCGATGCGCTGCCGGTGCCGCCGCGGCTCGGTCTTTATCCGGGGGCGCTCGCTCTGGCCGGTCTCTATGGCGTGCTGTGCGCCGCCTGCTTCGCGCTCTGGCCGCTGGCCCGCGCCCGCGAGATCCCCCCGATCGCGCTGTTTCGCGACCAGGTGGCGCCAGCATCCGCATGGCCGAGGGCGCCCTGGATCGCGCTCAACGCGCTGGTCGCGCTCGGGCTTGCCGGGCTGGTGGTGGCGAGCGCGCAGGACCCGGTGTTCGCGGCGTTCTTCTGCGCCGGCGCTGCCGCCACGCTGCTCGCCTTCCGGCTGGCGGCAAGCCTGCTGCAGCGGCTGGCGGCGGCGCTGCCGCACCAGCGCCGGGTCGCGCTCCGGCTCGGGCTGTCGAGCCTCTATCGGCCTGGTTCGCCGGCGCCGCTGATGCTGATGAGCCTCGGCGTCGGGCTTTCCATCCTGGCCGCGGTGGCGCTGATCGAGACCAATATCGAACGCGAGGTCCTGGGCCGCATGCCGGCCGCCGCACCGTCGTTCTTCTTCATCGACATCCAGCCCGACCAGGTGCGCACGTTCGACCGGCTGCTGGCCGAGGGCGGTGTGCTCGGCGAACAGCGCGTGCCGAGCCTGCGCGCGCGCATCGTCGCGCTGAACGGGGTGCCGGTGGAGCGGGCGCAGGTTTCGCCCGAGGTTGCCTGGGCGCTCCGCGGCGATCGTGGCCTGACCTACGCCGCGACGCCGCCGCCGGGCACCGAGCTGGTGGCAGGGCGCTGGTGGCCACCGGATTACCGCGGGACGCCGCTGGTCAGTTTCGATGCCGCGCTGGCACACGGCATGGGGCTCGGCCTTGGCGATACCATCACCGTGAACGTGCTTGGCCGCGACCTCGTGCTGCGGATCGCGAGTCTGCGGCGAATCGACTGGCGATCGCTCGGCATGAACTTCACGCTGGTCGCCAGCCCCGGCGTGCTGGATTCGGCACCGCACACGCACATCGCCACGGTCTATGCCGAGCCGTCGGAGGAGGCGGCGATCCTGCGCCGCGTCACCGACGCGCTGCCGAACGTCTCGGCGATCCGGGTGCAGGATGCGCTGGAGGCGGTCGCGCAGCTGGTGGCGCGGCTTGGCATGGCGCTGTCGGCGACCGGTGGCGTGGCGCTGGCGGCGGGCGCCCTGGTGCTGGCAGGGGCGGTTGCGGCGGGGCAGGCGCGGCGTATCCGCGATGCCGTGGTGCTGAAGGTGCTTGGCGCCTCGCGCCGGCAGATCAGGCACGCCTTCCTGGTCGAATTCCTTGCGGTCGGCACCACAGCGGGCGTGCTTGCCGGGCTGGTCGGCACCGCCGCCGCCTGGGCGGTCACCACCTATGTGATGCGAAGCCCGTTCGTCTTCCTGCCGGGGGCGCTGTTCGGTACCATCCTTGCGTGCGCGGGGCTGACCGCGCTGTTCGGCTGGCTTGGCACCAGGGCGGCGCTCCGCAGCCGGCCGGCGCCGCTGCTGCGCAACGAATAGGGGGGCGGCTCCGCGCCGGCACGGGTTGCGTGCCGCCCGGCCAGGCCCTAGGGCAATCCGCCCTTCCCCCCCCCTTCTCCCTCTCCCTGCCAGACCGCACGCCCGCACGGCCCATGAAACTTTCCGCCCTGCTGCAGCACCTGGCCTTCGCCACGGCCCTTGCGGTGCTGTCGGCGATGATCGTGCGGGCGATGATCACCGCGCGCATCATGGACGTGCCGGGTGATCGCAGCTCGCACAACCTGCCGACACCGCGGGGCGGTGGCCTCGGCGTGGTGGCGGCGGTGCTGACCGGGCTCGGCACGCTCTATTTCTCGGCCCAGTACGGGCGACTCGGCGACCCCTACTTCCTGGGGGTGATCGCCGGCTTCATCGCGATCGCCCTGGTGTCGCTGGCCGATGACCTGTTCGCTTTCTCGTTCCTGGTGAAACTGGCCGCGCAGGCCCTGGCCGCCGTGGTCGCGGTATCGAGCGGGCTTTATCTCGACACGCTGTTCCTGCCGGTGCTGGGGCCGGTGCCGCTCGGCCCGTTCGGCATCCCGTTCACGTTGGCCTGGATCCTGTTCATGACCAACGCCATGAACTTCATCGACGGGCTGAACGGGCTGTGCGCCGGCATCGCCGCGATCGCCGGCATCGCGCTTGCCATCCTGGCGGCGTCGGAGGGCGGCAATTTCGTCTATTTCGGCGCCCTGCTGCTGACCGCGGGGTGCCTCGGCTTCCTGCCCTACAACTTCCCCAGGGCGCGCATCTTCCTGGGCGATGTCGGCAGCCAGGCGATCGGCTACTGGCTGGCGGTGCTGGCGGTGGCGGCGGCGGGGTTCGATTCGACCCAGGTGCCGTTCTTCCTGGTGCCGATCCTGCTGGCAGCACCCTTGTTCGATGTCGCCTTCACGCTGGCCCGCCGCCTGGTTGCCGGCCAGCCGCTTTCCGAGGCACATCGCGGGCACCTTTACCAGGTGGCGCAGCGCAGCGGCATGCCGGCGGTCGCGGTCACGCTGATTCACTGGGGGTTCGCGCTGGTGCACGCCTTCGCCGCCTTCGCCTATCTTCAGAGCGACCCGATCCGCAAATTGTGGATCGTGCTGGGGGTGGCTGCCGGGCAGGCGGCCTGGGCCGGCGTCGTCGTCTGGCGCGCGCGCGCCGCGAACATCGGGCGCTGGTAACGCGCTGCCGGTTACTGATTACCGACCACCGATCACTGGCTCAACGGCTTCACCACCTCGATCCTGACCCGCCCGGCCGGGCCGGCCCACTGGTCGGACGCCCAGACCTGGCCGGTGCGCGGATCAACCCAGAAGCGGTTGGTAACCGCGCTGCCCTCACTGGTGCGGCAGCGTTCCTCGACGGTGGCGAGTTCGTACTGGCGCTCGAGAATTATCCGCGGGCCGCGCGCGGTCACCTGCATGGTGCAGTCGAGCCGCAGCCCGAACACGTCGCCCGGCTGGATATCGACCTGGCGCCAGCCGGCGGCACCATCGAGCAGCTCGACCGGCCCCACCAGCGGGTCGGGCGGGCCGAACCAGGTATCGACGATGCGGCCGCCGGCAAGGCCCGAGGTCGCGACCAGCCGCCCGCCCTGGGTGACCAGCACGGTGCGGTCCGCCGCCATCCAGAACTGCCGCCCGCCGACCGAGCCGTACAGCACGACATACGCGACCTTGCCGCCATCGACGCTGACCAGGATCGCGGCATAGGGGCTTTCGTCGACCTGCGCGCGGGTCACCGGCGGCCGCCGGTCGCCGAACAGCGACCCGGCCAGCGCGCCGGCCGACCGCCCGACCACGGAATCGCCGCAGCCGGTAAGCGCGAGCAGGGTGAGCGCCGCCGCGACTCGGATCATGCGCGGGATCGTGCCTTGCCCACCCCCTGGATGGCCAGCGCCACCGCCGCCACCGCCAGCCCCAGCCAGTGCGGCGACGGCAGGTCGCGCCCCAGCAGCCATTCGCTGAGCGCTTCCAGCGGCGCCGGGAACACCAGCAGCAGCCCAGCCAGGACCAGCAGCGCCCGGTCGAGGGCGCCCAGCAACCTGAGCAGATAGCCCTGGCAGGCAGCCGCCAGCAGCGCGAGGCCGATCGTGGACAGCAACGTCACCCAGCCGGCATCGAGCCAGGTCATGCCCGGGCGCAGCTGCAGCAGGAGGCCGGTGCCGATCGGGTCGGTGACGAACACGAACGGCAGCAGGAAGGCGGGCAGCGTGTATTTCCACGCCTGCATCGTCGTCTCGTAGGGACCCGCGCCGGTGATCGCGGCGGCCGCGAACGGCGACAGCGCGGTCGGCGGCGAGACCTCGGACAGCACGGCGTAGTAGAAGATGAACATGTGCGCGGCATAGTCGGGCACGCCGAGCTTGGTCAGCGCCGGGGCGGCGATCACCGCGCTGATGATGTAGCTCGCGGTCACCGGCACCGCGAGCCCGATCACCCACACGATCAGCCCGGTATAGAGCGCGGTCAGCGGCAGCGAGCCGCCGGCATAGGAAATCGCGATCTCGCTGAATTTCAGCCCGAGCCCGGTCAGCGTCACGACGCCGACGATGATGCCGGCGCAGGCGCAGGTCGCCGCGACGTTCAGCACCTGCACCGAGCCGTCGCGCAGCGCCTGCCACAACCGCGCGGGCGTCATCCTGCATTCGCGCCGGAGCCACGACAGCACCGCAGCGACACCGCTGGCATAGACCACCGAAAGGGTCGCCGAATAGCCGACCAGCAGGAACGCCACGATCGAGACCAGGCTGCTCAGATGGAACCAGTATCTGGAAAGCAGCGCGCCGGCGCTCTCGCCCATCTCCTGGTCGTCGCCGCCGGCGATGCCGATCCGGCGCTGGTCGAGCTCGACCATGAACAGCAGCGAGGCGTAGTAGAGGCAGGTAGGCACGATCGCCATCGTGATCACCTGCAGGTACGAGATCTTCAGGAATTCGGCGATCAGGAAGGCGGCCGCCCCCAAGACCGGCGGCGAGATGATCGCGCCAAGCCCGCCCGCCGCCAGCAGCCCGCCCGCATCGGCCGGGTGGTAGCCGACCCGCTTCATCATCGGCCAGGCGACCGCGCCGAGCGTCACCGTGGTGGCGACCCCTGAGCCCGACGGCCCGCCCAGCAGGAACGAGCTCAGCACCACCGTGCGCCCGGCGGCACTCGCCCGCCGCCCCAAGAGCGCGAACGACAGGTCGACGAAGAACTTTCCCGCCCCCGTCACCTGCAGCACGGCGCCAAAGATGGTGAACAGGATGATCAGGGTGGAACTGACATCGACGGCGGTGCCGAAGATGCCGTCCAGCGTGATCGTCAGATGCGGGATCAGGCGCAGCGCGTCGTAGCCCTGGTGCTGCCAGGGCCGCGGCAGCAGGTTGCCGAAGAACGCATACAGCATGAAGGCGATGCTGATCGCCGGCATGATCCAGCCGGTGGTGCGCCGCGTCGCCTCCAGCACCAGGATGATCAGCGCCCAGCCGACCACGAGGTCCCAGGTTTCGGGGAAGATGTAGCGGTCCTGCAGGTCATAGCCGCCCGCGACCAGGTACCAGGTGACATAGAGCGCGGCCGCGAACAGCAGCAGGTCCCACGCCATCAGCCGGTGGCGGAAGCGCTTCGCCACCGGATAGAGCAGGAAGGTCAGGCACAGCATGAAGCCGACATGCGCGTAGCGCAGGTACATGGTCGGCACGATCCAGATCGCGGCGTAGAGGTGGAACAGGCTCATCGCCACCGCGCCGGCGCCGCAGGCAACGGCCAGCCAGCCGCGGTGGCGGTTCTGCGCGCCCTCCTCCTCCTCGATCAGTTCCTCGACCCGGGCGGCGGTCGCCTCATCCAGTGCCGACGCCTCGGGCGGCAGGGCATGCTCCTGCACCTGGCTCATTCTCCGGCCTTCCCCCCTTCGGCCCGGCCGCCCGGCGTCAGCCCAGGTTGGCGCCGTGAGCCTTCCAGAACGCCTCGGCCGCCGGGTGCCACGGCGCCACCGCGCGCACCGTCTTCTGGCCGGCGAGCGTGATGTCCTTGGCGGCCGAATGCACGCGATAGAGGTCCTCGCGCTGGTCCCACAGCGCGGCCAGGATGGATTTCACCAGCGCGTCCGGCGCATCGGCCCGCATGCCGACGATGTTGGAGACGGCAAGCCCGTGGTTCACGGTCTTCTGGCCCGGATAGGTGCCGGCCGGGATCTCGGCCGCGAAATAGACGGGGCCGTATTTCGCCGACATCGCCGGGCCGTACTGGGCGTGGTCGATCAGCACCAGCTCGACGCCCGGCGTCGCGCCGAGGTCGGTGATGGCGCTGGTCGGCACGCCGGAGACGAAGAAATAGGCGTCGAGCTTGCCATCCTTGATGGCGTTGCCGCTCTCGGCCGGGCTCAGCCGTTCGCGCGCGCGGAAATCGCTGTCGGGCTTCATCCCGGCAGCCTCGATCAGGCGCAGCGCGAACACCTCGGTGGCGCTGCCCGGCGCCCCGGTGCTGATCCGCTTGCCCTTGAGCTCGGGCATCGTGCGGGCGCCGCTGGCGGCCGTGGTCACCACCTGCATCTGGTTGATGTACATCACGAGGATGGTGCGCACCGGCACCGGCTTGCCCTGGAACCTGCCTTCGCCGCGGACCGCATCGACCACTGCGTCGCCCTGCGCCAGCACCATGCCGACCCGGCCGGCACCCAGCAGCTGCAGGTTGGCGACCGACCCGCCGGTGACCTCGACGGTGGCGGCCATGCCGGGGATCGCCTTGTTCATCAGGTTGGCCATGCCGCCGCCAAGCGGGTAATAGACGCCGCCCGTGGTGCCGGTGGCGATGGCGATCTGGGTGCCCTCGGCGCGGGCGGGGCCTGCCAGCACGGACGCCGCCGGCAGGCCGAGCGCGCCGCCCAGCAGGGTACGGCGATCGATGCGGACCATGTTCTTTCCTCCCTGATCAGTGCCGGAACCGACCCTGGGCCGGCCCCGCCCGGCGGTCAACCGGGGGGGGTGTCTTGATCCCAATCAATTGCAATGGCGACGGATTGGCTTAGCCTGCACCCATAGTCCACGCGGAACCGACGCCAAGGAGAGGCCCGATGAAGGCACGCGATCTGATGACCCCCGATGTGATCACGGTCACCCCCGATACCCCGATCATGGGCGTGGCCCGGCTGCTGGCGGAACGCCACATCAGCGCCGTGCCGGTGACGGATGCGGCGCGCAAGGTGATCGGCGTGGTCAGCGAAGGCGACCTGCTGCGCCAGGTCAGCGGCTTTGCCGAGGAAACCCCGGGCTTCTTCGAGGCGCTGTTCAGCGACCCCGCGAAGATGGCCGCCCAGTATGCCCGCGCGCACGGGCGCACCGCCCGCGACGTGATGACCACCGACCTCGTCAGCGTCAACGAGGATGCCGACGCCGCCGAGATCGCCCGCCAGCTCGACAAGAACCACATCCGCCGCGTGCTGGTGCTGCGCGACGGCAAGCTGGCCGGCGTCGTCACCCGCGCCGACCTGCTGCGCGCGATCGTCACCCAGCAGGCCAGCGCCGGCGGCGGCGATACCAGCGACGAGGGCATCTACCGGGCGGTGATGAAGGAGATGAAGAAGCAGCCCTGGGCCAGCACCTTCTACACCACGGTGGTGGTCAAGGAAGGCACGGTCGAGTTCTATGGCTATTGCGGCAGCGACGAGTATCGCCGCGCGCTGCGCGTGCTGGCCGAGAACGTGCCGGGCGTGAAGAAGGTGGAGGACCACCTGGTGATCGGGCCGCTCTACGTCTACACCTGAAGGTTGCAGCCGAGGCACCGCGCGCGAACGCCGGCCCGGGCCGGGCACGGGGCTGACGAGGCGGCGCCGGCGCGAGGTAATGCCTCGCGCCGGCGTGCCTCGCGACCATCACGGCCTCAACCGAAAAGTTTGTTGTCGTATCGGTTCGGTGGTGTATAGAGTTCCGCCACCGACACGCGGCACGTGTGGGGCGTGCCTCCGGCAACGGAGGAACCCATGACCATCACGATCTTCGAGAAGGACAAGTTCGAGGGCAAGAGCCAGAACATCTCCGGCAATGTCCGCGACCTGAAGGGCGCACCCGCCGACAAGCCCGGCTCGCTGAAGATGACCGACGACGACGAGGCCGTGCTGCTGTTCAAGAACGACGACTGGCACGGCGGCGCGCTTTATATCCGCGGGCCGAAGAACGTCGCGGACCTCGGCAAGGACAGTGACGGCGGGCGCTTCGGCTTCGGCAATTCGATCCGCTCGATCCGGCTCACGCCGTTCCAGGTGGATCTGAATGTGACGATCGTGCGCAACCAGGACGCCAAGCTGCCGACCGGGTGGGCAAACGAACGTGCCGCGCGCATCGACATCGACGAGATGGTCCGCCAGGCCAACGAATTCTACGCCGACAAGCGGGCACTGCTGAAACTGGTGGTGGCGCGCGTCACCTTGCGCACCAACGACAATTTCTACGCCATCTCGAAGCTGGAACAGATGACCCTGCCCGGCGAATGGACCGCGAAGGGCGAGCTCGACGTGGTCTTCACCAACCGCTTCACCAAGGAAGGCACGATCGGGCGCGCCTTCTTCCCCTGCTGGGGCGAAAGCGTGGTGGTCGCCAAGGTCGTGAATTCGAAGACCGGCGCCGACGAGACGCTGAGCGTCGACGAGATGGCGGCGGTGATGACGCACGAGATCGGCCACCATTTCGGCCTGTCGCACGGCACCGGCAACGACAACCCGAAGAACCTGATGTTCCCCTCGCTCAGCGTCGCGAGCCTTGCGGAATCGCTGCTGACACCCGACCAGATCCGCGAGATGCAGGACCGCCTGGCCAACAACCTGGCGCGCAAGGGCGAGCGGAACTGACCGCTGCGCCACGTGCCGGAACCGCATCGCGTCCTGAAACCACCGATCCGATACCCCGGCCGGGTGCTGGGCCTCAGCGCCCGGCCGGGCCGCTCCGTGCCGGCACGCCCCACAGCAGCCAGGCGCCGGCCACCAGGAACAGCAGGATCGTCGCCATCCCCGCCCGCTGGCTGCCGCTGGCGAGCGTCGCAAGGCCCAGCAGCGCAGGCCCGGCGAAACTCGTCACCCGCCCCGACAGCGCGAACAGGCCGAAGAATTCCGCGCGCACGCGCTCCGGCGCCCGTCGCGCGATCAGGCTGCGGCTGGCCGCCTGCACCGGCCCCATGAACAGGCCGAGTGCCAGGCCAAGCGCCCAGAAAGCGGCCTTGCTCTCGACCACCAGCAGCAGGCCGCCCAGCACGATCATCGCAGCGAGCGAGACCAGCGCGGTCGGTTTCGAGCCGACCCTGTCATCCATGAACGAGAAGCCGATGGCGCCGGCGCCGGCGGTGACGTTCAGCGCGATGCCGAAGCGCAGCACCTCGGCGGTGGACATCGCGAAACTGCCGGCAGCGAACACGGCGCCGAAACTGAACAGCGTGTTCAGCCCGTTCATGTACAGCATGTTGGCGACCAGGAAGCGCGCGCTGCCAGGCACAAGCCGCAGTTCCGGGATCACGCGGGCCATCGCCGCGATGCCCTCGCGCGCCGCCCTGCCGAGCGCGAGGCCTGAAACCCTTTCCTCGTGCACGAAGGCGAACAGCGGCCAGCCGAAGACGAGCCACCACAGCGCGACCAGCGGGCCGGTTGCGCGCACATGCTCGGCGGCGGCGCGATCGAGCCCGAGCAGCGACGGGTCGGGCTCGACCAGCACGACCAGCGCCACCAGCAGCGCCGAAAGCCCGCCGGCATAGCCGATGCCCCAGGCGATGCCGCTGGCCCGCCCGACCGCCTGCGGCGGCGCCACCTGCGGCAGCAGCGCGTTGTAGAACACCGTGCCGACCTCGAACCCGACCGTGCCCAACGCCGCCAGCACGATGCCAAGGCCGGCATAGGCAGGATCCGGTCGCACGAACCACAGCGCCGCCGAGCACACGACGCACAGAACCGTCGCCAGCGCCAGCAGCTGCTTGCGCAGCCCGCCGCGGTCGGCGATCGCGCCGAGCGGCGGCGACAGCACCGCCACGCCGACGCCGGCGAGGCTCATCGCGAGGCTCCATTGCGCGGTGCCGGTGGCGACATCGGGCGCGACCGCCTGCACGAAGTAGGTCGCGAACACGAAGGTCGAGACGATCGTCGGGAAGGCGCTGTTCGCCCAGTCGTACAGGCACCAGGCGACCAGCGCGCGCCGCTGCGGGCTGCTCATCGTGGGGACGGCACCGGCCGGCACCACCCGCGCCGAAGCCCTCCCCCGCGCCGATGCGGGAGAGGGCACGAATGCCGCCCGGTCAGGCCAGCGCCGACAGCGCCCGCGCGGCAACCACGACCGCGGCAAGGTCGGGTGCCGCGGCGGCCTCGTCGACCAGGGCGGCGGCCGCGGCAGCACGCGGCCCGGCCGCGGCGCGGAACCTCGCGACCGCCTCGCCCGGCGATGCGCCATCGCTGCCGGCCAGCACGGCGCCGGCCAGCCGCCGCTGCAACGCCGCCAGGTCATCGGCCACGGCCGACAGCGCCCGGCCCGCGAAGCGGCCGCGCAGGTCGACCGCGGCGGTGGCGGCACGCAGCCGGTCGAGCGCGAAGCCCTCTGCCACCGCGTCCCACACCGCGCCCGCGCGCGGCAGCGCGAGCGAGGCGTCGCGCGACAGCACCAGGATGTCGGGCGCCGCCCCGAGCTGGGCGACGGCTTCGATGCGCGCCCCCAGCGTCCCGCCCTCGGGCGTCAGTGCCGCGACCGCCGGCAGGAGCTCGGCGATCGCCGCCGCCGCCGGGCGCGGATCGCCGGCCAGCCGCCGCGCCACGCCGATCTGCAGCCGCCGCAGATCCAACAGCCAGCCGATGCGCACCGCCTCGGTCACCGACGCCTGTTCGATCGCGTCGTACAGCGCCGGCAGGCCATAGGCGGCGCGCGCGACCATCCCTGCCCGCGCGATCGCGGCAAGCTCGGCGCCGGTCTCGTCGGTCAGCCGCGCGAACGCCGCCGCCCCCATGCGGTTGACCAGGTCATTGGTCACCAGCATCGCCACCAGCTCGCGCCGCAGCCGGTGCTTCGCGATGCCGTCGGCGAATTCCTCGCGCAGCGGCTTCGGGAAATACTCGGCGAGGTCGGCAGCGAAGGTCGGATCGTCCGGCAGGTCGGATTCCAGCAGCACCTCGGACAGCCAAAGTTTGGTGTGCGGCATCAGCACGCACAGTTCCGGCCGCGTCAGG
>JADYYZ010000197.1 GCA_020853405.1 Acetobacteraceae bacterium | reverse complement strand
GGGCCGGGCCAGCATGGGCCGGGCCAGCGATCCGCTGGCCGGGCTTGCGCGGGCCGTGCCGGTGCGCGCAGGATTCCCGCATGGGCGATCTCGTGAACCTGAAGGCACGGCGCAAGCAGGCGCGGCGCCAGCAGCAGGAGGAAGCATCGAAGCAAAGCCGCATCCGCCACGGCCGCACCAAGGCGGAGACGCTGCGCGACCGTGCGGCGGCCGAGCGCGAGGCGCGTGCGAAGGAGGGCGCGAAGCTGGAGCGGTGAGGGCGCCCCGCCCGCCTCAGACGTTGAAGCGGAACAGCATCACATCGCCGTCGCGCACCACGTACTCCTTGCCCTCGATGCGCATCCTGCCGGCTTCCTTGGCCGCCACCTCGCCGCCCAGCGCGACATAGTCGTCACACGCGATGGTCTCGGCGGCGATGAAGCCGCGTTCGAAATCGCCGTGGATCACGCCGGCCGCCTGCGGGGCGCGGGTGCCACGGGTGACGGTCCAGGCGCGCGCCTCCTTCGGCCCGACCGTGAAATAGGTGATCAGGCCCAGCAGGCCGTAGCCGGCGCGGATCACGCGGTCGAGGCCGGAATCGGCAAGCCCCAGCCCGGCCAGGAACTCTGCCTTGTCGGACTCGGGCAGGAGCGCGATCTCCGACTCGATCGCGGCCGAGACCACGACGCACGCTGCCCCTTCGGCCTTCGCCATCGCCTCGACCTGGGCCGAGTAAGCGTTGCCGCCCCCGGCCGAGGCTTCCTCGACATTGGCGACATACAGCACCGGCTTGCCGGTCAGTGCCTGCAAGGGCCGCAGCGTTTCCGGCGGGAAGACGGACCGGGCGGGCCTGCCCTCGGCCAACGCGGCGATCAGGGGGGCAAGCATCTCCAGCTGGGAAATCGCCTCCTTGTCGCCGCCCTTGGCCCGCTTCTCCAGCCCGGTGCGCCGCTTCTCGAAACTTTCCAGGTCGGCCAGCATCAGTTCGGTTTCCACGGTCTCGGCGTCGCGCACCGGATCGACGCTGCCCTCGACATGGGCGATGTCGGCATCCTCGAAGCAGCGCAGCACGTGGATGATGGCATCGACCTCGCGGATGTTCGCCAGGAACTGGTTGCCAAGGCCCTCGCCCTTCGATGCGCCGCGCACCAGGCCGGCGATATCGACGAACTCCAGGCTGGTCGGGATCACCTTGGCGCTTTTCCCGACACGGGCCAGCGTTTCCAGCCGCCGGTCCGGCACCGCGACGCGGCCCATGTTCGGCTCGATGGTGCAGAACGGGTAGTTCGCTGCCTGCGCCGCGACGGTCGCGGTCAGCGCGTTGAACAGGGTCGATTTGCCGACATTGGGCAGGCCGACGATGCCGCAATTGAATCCCATTTTCAGCGTCCCCCCATGGTCAGCGATCCTTCGCCGGCTGGGTCAGCAGCGCGACCCTGGTCATGAACTCCTCCGCCCGCCCCTCGGCCAGCAGGGGCGCGGCATCGGCCACGGCATCGAGCAGCAGCTCCAGCCAGGCGCGATCGCTCTTTGCGAAGTTCCCCAGCACGTGGTTGTGCACCAGGTCCTTGTGGCCGGGATGGCCGATGCCAAGCCGCACCCGCAAGGTGGCGTTGCCGACATGGCGGTCGAGCGAGCGCAGGCCGTTATGGCCGGCGGCCCCGCCGCCCTGCTTCACCCGTACTTTGCCCGGGGCAAGGTCGAGCTCGTCGTGGAAGACCAGCACGTCCCCGGGCGCCAGCCGGTGGAAGGCCATCGCCGCCTGCACGCTTTCGCCGGACTCGTTCATGTAGGTCAGTGGCTTCAGCAGCAGGATCTTCTCGCCGGCGATCACGCCATCGGAAGCGGCGCCCCTGAACTTCCTGCGCCAGGGGCCGAAATGGTGGCGAAGCGCGATGCGCTCGGCTGCCATGAAGCCGATATTGTGGCGCTGCGCGGCATGTTCGGCGCCGGGATTGCCCAGGCCCACCCACAGTTTCATGCGCCGCCGCCGAAACTCCTGGCGCTATTCGACCCTGGCGCCCGACCGGCGCACCGCTTCTGCCCAGCGGCCGCGCTCGGCGGCGACGAAGGCGGGGAGATCGGCGCCGCCAATCCGCACCGGCTCGGCCTGGCGCTCCTTCAGAAGCCGCAGGAACGGCTCGGAGGCGAGGATCTGCCCGACCGCACGGCGCAGTTCCGTCATCACCGGGCCTGGCATGCCCGCGTGCCCGGCCAGCGCGAACCACGCGCTCATGTCGAAGCCGGGAAGCGTTGCCGAGATCGGCGGCACGTCGGGCAGCTCGGCAAGGCGGCGGTCCCACGACAGCCCGATCGCGCGCGCGGCGCCGCCCGCCACCTGCGGCAGCGCGGTGCCGGCGCCGTCGAACATCACCTGCACCCGCCCGGCGACCAGATCGACGAGGCCCGGCGCGCTGCCGCGATAAGGCACGTGCAGCAGCTCGATGCCTGCCTCGGCCGCCAGCATCGCCATGGTCAGGTGGGTGACGCTGCCGTTGCCGTTGCTGGCATAGGCGATGGTGCCGGGTTTCGCCTTGGCCGCCGCGATCAGTTCCGGCACCGAGCCGATGCCCGAGGCCGGGTTGGCAAGCAGGATGTTGGGCTGGGTGGCGACGACATCGACCAGCGCCAGCGCCGCCGGATCATAGGGCAGGCTGGGATAGAGCGCCGGGTTGATCGCGAACACCGCGACCGAGGCGAGCAGCAGGGTGTGGCCGTCGGGCGCTGCCTTGGCGACCTGTTCGGCGGCGATGCTGCCGCCGGCGCCGGGGCGGTTCTCGACCACCACCGGCTGGCCCAGTGCCCGGCCCAGCTGGTCGGCGATGTAGCGCGCCAGGATGTCGGTGAAGCCGCCGGGCGCGAACGGCACCAGCAGGCGCAGCGGGCGGGCCGGAAAATCCTGCGCCAGCGCCGGCTGGCCGAGCGCGAACGGCGCCAGCAGCAGCGGCGAGGCGAACAGGCCGCGCCGCTGGATCTCGGTATGCCGGCTGCTCACTTCCTGGCCGTCACTTCTTTGCAGCTTGGGCCTTGGCGCCGGCGGCAGGTGCCGCGGCCGGCTTGTCGCCGCCCTTGGCCGACGGCACGGCGCTGGCCGGCGTCGCCTCGGCGGTCGGGGCGGCTTCCGCCATCTTGGTCGGGGCTGCGACCGAGGCGATGGTGAAGTCGCGGTCCGAAATCACCGGGCGGATGCCCTCGGGCGCCTCGACCCCGCTCCAGTGCACGGAATCGCCGATGTCGAGGGCGCCGAGATCGACCGTGAACTTCTCGGGCACGGTCTCGGGCGTGCAATAGACCTCGATCTCGTGGCGCACCACGTTCAGCACGCCGCCGCGCTTGATGCCGGGGCTGGTCGTCTCGTTCAGGAACTCGACCTGGACCGCGACGCGGATCTCCTGGCCGGCGGCCAGGCGCTGGAAATCGACGTGCTCGGGCCGGTCGCTGACGGGATGGAACTGCACCTCGCGCATCAGCGCCCGTTCCGCCCTGCCGGCAACGCTCACGTCATAGAGGCGCGAGCGCCAGGAACCGCGGTGCAGCTCCCTGAGGATTGTCTTGGGGTCCACGGCGATCAGCGCCGGCGCCTGCCTTGCGCCGTACACCACGCCGGGTACCTTCCCTTCCCGCCGGGTCGCGCGTGCTGCCCCCTTGCCGGCCCGTCCGCGCGCCTCGGCCTCGATCGTCACGACCTCGACCATTGCTTGCTCCTTGGAAACGCCAAACGCGCCGGCCTCCAGGGGTGCCGGCGCTCGCGGCGGCTTCTAGACCGGGGTGGTGGCGGCGGCAAGCCCGTGGCTTCCAACCCCCGGAAGGCCAGCCCATGGGAACGCCTTGCGCGACAGTGCCGGCCTGCCGGATCATACAGCGATGCGCCATCGGAGTCCTGCCGCCGACCCTCCGGCGCATCCGCCCGGCACGCCGCCGCGGGCGGTCAGTATTGCGGCGTTCGACGAACCCGAGGGCCTGGCCACGGCGGTTCCGGGCGTGGAGTTCAGGGCAACGCCCCTTGCGCGGGGCCGATTCGAGGCCCGACTGCAGACCATACGCCTGGGCGAGATCGCGCTGCAGATCGGATCATGCTCGCCCCTGATGGCCAACGCCCTGGTGGGCGCCGGCTGGGCAGCGTTGCAGCTGCCACTGCAGAACCGCGGCACGCTGCAGCTGAACGGCAGAACGGCGGGGCGCCACACGATCGGCCTCTATGGGTCCGGCGCCGAGCTGCTGCGCGCCAACCGGCAAAGCAGCACCCATGCCGCGCTGTTCCTGCCTGCGCATGCGGCCGAGCCCCTGCTTTGCCCGGCGCGGGGGCTGCCGATCACGCGGCCAGGCCATAGCGGGCTGTTCGATACCAAGCTGCCGGCCTGGTCGCGGCTTGCGGGCCTGGTCGGGCACCTCGGGCAATGTGACGATGCCGCGCGCGAGGACCTTGAGCCGGTGGCGGCGCGCGAAGGGCTCCGCGCATCGCTGCTGGAGATCGCGCGCGAGGTGCTGGCAGGGGCGGAACCGGGCGTGCCGGCCCGCACGCAGCGGGCCTGCCGGGGCTGGACGCGGATTGTGCGCGGCGCCGAGGCCTTGCTCCGGGCCGATCCGGCGCGCCCCATCTACACCGAGGAGTTGTGCGCGAGCCTTGGCGTGTCGGCGGCAAGCCTTGCCGAGGCGTTCCGCCAGGTGCTCGGGATCACGCCGCACCGCTACCTCAAGCGCCGGCGGCTTGCGATGGTGCGGGCCGCGCTGCGCGTGCCCGATGGCCCGCCGCCCCTGGTCAAGTCGGTGGCGCTGTCGCACGGCTTCTGGCATCTTGGGCAGTTCGCCATCGACTATCGTGACCTGTATGGCGAAGCACCCTCGGCCACGCTCGCCCGTTGCCGCGGCTGGCTGGAAGGCGGGGCGGCGGCCGGCGGCGACGGCTGGCGCATGGCGGGCTGAGGCGTCCGCCCGGGCCGGGGCGGGATTCCTGATACCGTAAGGCGCTTGACCAGGATCAACGCCGGCCCCTAGCTTCCCCGAACGCGCTGATCCCCCGCCGCCCATCGCCGTCGCAATTTCCGCGTCGCTGGCCGGGTGGGTCGGGCGAAAGCAAATACACCTGGGCGCCCGGGCAGCGGGTCGGGGGCACGCGGCATGTTCCAGATTCCTGGCTTCTCCGACTTCATGGAGTACGCGCTGGATGCCAGCCAGCGCGGCGTGCTGTTCTGGGACACGCTGCGCGAACGCGGCAACGACTATCTGCGGCACACCCAGGCCGGCAAGCCGCCGCTCTTGAAGTTCGAGCACGAGCTGCTGGTCGATGGCCGCGCGCTGGCGCAGCCCTGCAACTACGCCCTGCTGCGCATCCTGCCCCGGCCGGGCGATGCGCCGACCGATGCCGCCAAGCGCGCCTTCGTGGTGGTCGATCCGCGCGCCGGGCATGGCCCCGGCATCGGCGGCTTCAAGGAGGACAGCGAGATCGGCAACGCCCTGATACTGGGCCACCCGGTCTATTTCGTGACCTTCTTCCCCGATCCCGTGCCCGGCCAGCGCCTGGTCGATGTGATGCTGGCCGAGGCGAAATTCCTGGAACTGGTGCGCGCGCGGCACCCGGACGCACCGGGCGGGCCGTGCGTGATCGGCAACTGCCAGGCCGGCTGGGCGATCATGGGGCTGGCGGCGCTGCGCCCCGAGCTCCCCGGGCCGATCCTGATCGCCGGCGCGCCGCTTTCCTACTGGGCGGGCCAGTCGGGGCTGAATCCGATGCGCTATTCCGGCGGCATCCTGGGCGGCGGCTGGATGGCGCGGCTGATGAGCGACCTGGGCCACGGCAAGTTCGACGGCGCCCATCTCGTGCTGAATTTCGAGTCGCTCAATCCCGACAACAATTGGTGGATGAAGTTCTACAACCTGTTCGACAAGGCCGACACCGAACCGCCGCGCTTCCTGGAATTCGAGCGCTGGTGGGGCGGCTACTTCCTGATGAACCGCGAGGAGATCACCGCGATCGTCGACCAGCTGTTCGTCGGCAACCGGCTGGCGCGCGGCGAGATCACCTCGGCAGACGGCAAGCACCGGGTCGATCTGCGCAACATCCGCTCGCCGATCTGCGTGCTGTGCTCGTGGGGCGACGACATCACGCCGCCGCAGCAGGCGCTGAACTGGATTCTTGACCTCTATGCCTCCGACGACGACCTGGTCGCGCAAGGGCAGACCATTCTCTACTGCGTGCACCCGAAGGTCGGGCATCTCGGCATCTTCGTCTCCGGCTCGGTCGCGCGGAAGGAACACGCCGAGTTCGTGCAGCTGCTGGACCTGATCGAGGCGCTGCCGCCCGGCCTCTACGAGATGACGATCGAGGACAAGCGCCCCGACATGCGCGCGGCCGACCTGGTGGCCGGCCGCTACGTCACGCGCTTCGAGAAGCGGGCGCTGGCCGACATCGCGGCACTCTGCGGCGACCGCGAGGGCGAACGCCCGTTCGAGGTGGTGCGCCGCGTGTCGGAGGTGAACAACGGCCTTTACGAGCAGCTCGCCGCGCCGGCGGTCAGGGCGATGAGCAACGAGCTCACGGCGGAGTTCGCCCGGCGCATGCACCCGCTGCGTTTCCAGCGCTGGGCGCTGTCCGATCTCAACCCGATGATGTGGCCGCTCTCGGCGATGGCGCACATGGTGCGCGAGAACCGCCGGCAGGCGGCCGAGGGCAACCTGTTCCGCACCGCCGAACGCGCCGCCGCGCACGCGATCGAGCAGGCGCTGGCCGCCACCGCGAAGGGGCGCGACGAGGCGGCCGAGCAGCTGTTCCAGGCGATCTACGCCAACGATTTCGCGCGCGCCGCGGCGGGCCTTGCCGATGCGCCGCCCCCGGTACCGCTCGGCGCCGACCCGCTGCGGCGGGAACTGGCGCGGCGCGAGGCGCGGGACCTTCTGGCCAGTGCCGGGCAGGGAACCGTGCAGGACGGCATCGTGCGCCTGCTGCTGCTGCTGCTGAATGCCGAGGGCGCGATCGACGAGCGGGCCTATCTCGCGCTCCGCAAGGTCACGCGCGACCTGCCGGAACATCTCGGCCGCACGCCCTCCGAGATGCGCGAGGTGGCGCGGCGCCAGGCACTGCTTCTGCGCGCCGACCGGGCCGAGGCGATCCGGGGGCTGTCGGCGATCTTCGCGCGGCCCGAGGACCGTGCGCTTGCGGAATTGATCCTCCGCTCGGCTGCCGCCGAGGTCGGCGCGGAGCTGACGATGACAAGCGATGGACCGATGGCGGTGCTGTTGCCGCGGGCGGCCACCGCGGACACGCCGGCGCCCGCCGGCGACCCCGATGGCGCAATGAAGGGGTGATTTCTTGATACAGGTTCCGGCTGCCCGTGGGGAGTGCGGCAGCTAGAATCCGGCCAGGGTCGTGCCGGCGGGCCGCGTGGTTCGCATTGCCCGACCGGGCCGACTTCGAGATCAACAAGGGCGCGTCGGCGCGACGCGGCGCGACCCCGCCGGGAGGCGGAAGCACCACGAGGGACCCTGATGGGTGGGAATCGGATCGACCAGTTCTTCTCGGCGCCGTCCGCGCGCAACGACCGCTGGCGCGAGGTGAACGCGGCCGCACGCGCCTGGGCGGCCGGCAAGGGCGAGCGCGCCGCGGTCGAGACAGCGCTTTCGGCCGGCGCGGCCGTGGAGGAGTTCCACGCCTATCCCGGGCCGGCGCTGCTTGGTGCGCTTCGCGAGAAACTCGGCCAGGGCGATGCCGCGGGGTTTGCCAACCTCGCCTTGCGCATCTCCACTGCCATCGCCTCGCGCAGCTACAAGGAGGATTCCGGCGACTGGGAGATCGCCGACAACGCCGCCGATTCCCCGCCCGACCGCCTGCCGCCGACCATGGGCAGCCAGCGCAGCCGGCCCTATTTCGAGATGCTGGTGGTCTCGCCGCTGCCGATGGCGCGCTGGCAGCATGTCGTGAACCAGTTCCGCAAGGTGCGAAGGCCCGAGGATCCGTTCATCTACGAGGTCGTGGCGGTCGGCAGCCTGGAGGATGCGATCTGCGCGATCCTGCTGAATGCCGACATCGCGGCGGTGACGATCTATGAGGGCTTCGGCGTCGAATCGCGCCACGACGCGCCGGTGCTGCGCAGCGTGCTGGCCGCGCGCGCCGCATCGCTCGGCGAGGCGAGCGAGCACGACCTGTCGCTCCGCCTTGCCAACGCGATGAAGGACAACCGCCCCGAGCTGGATATCTATCTGCTGTCGGACCGGCAGGTCGAGAAACTCGCGGGCGACCCGCGCGCGGCCGCCATCCGGCGCGTGATGTACCAGGTCGAGGAACCGCTGGAACTGCATCTTTCGGTGCTGGAGGGAATCCAGGCGCGCTACGAGACGCCGTTCTTCGACAACCTCAAGAAATACGCGCTGCGGCCGATCTCGACCTTCCACGCCCTGCCGATCGCGCGCGGCAAATCGGTGTTCAAGTCGGGCTGGATCCGCGACATGGGCGAGTTCTACGGCATCAACCTGTTCCTGGCGGAAAGCAGCGCCACCACCGGCGGCCTCGACAGCCTTCTCGAACCGACCGGCAACATCAAGAAGGCGCAGGAGATGGCGGCGCGTGCCTTCGGCGCCGACCATGTGTTCTGGGTGACCAACGGCACCAGCACCTCGAACAAGATGGTGCACCAGGCGCTGACCGGGCCGGGCGACATCGTCATCCTCGACCGCAACTGCCACAAGTCGCACCATTACGGGCTGGTGCTGAACGGCGCGCAGCCGCTTTATGTCGAGGCGTTCCCGCTGACGCAGTTCTCGATGTACGGCTCGGTGCCGCTCGCGACCATCAAGAAGGCGCTCTTGGACCTGAAGGCCGAGGGCCGGCTCGATCGGGTGAAGATGGTCGATCTGACGAACTGCACGTTCGACGGCCACATGTACAACACCCGCCGGGTGATGCTGGAGTGCCTGGCGATCAAGCCCGACCTGATCTTCCTGTGGGACGAGGCGTGGTCGGGCTTCGCGCGCTGGTCGCCGTTCCTGCGCCCGCGCACCGCGATGGGGGCGGCCGCCTGGCTCGAGAAGTGGCTGCACAGCCCCGAGGCGCTGGCCGAGCACGCAAAGCAGAAGGCCGAGCTCGGCGACAACCCCTCGGCCGAGAAACTGCTGGCCACCCGGCTGGTCCCCGATCCCGCCAAGGTGCGGCTCCGGGTCTATCAGACCAACTCGACGCACAAGTCGATGTCGGCGATCCGCCAGGGCTCGATGGTGCTGGTCAAGGACGTCGATTTCGCCACGGTGGAATCGCAGTTCCACGAGGCGGTGTTCACGCACGCCTCGACCTCGCCCAACCAGCAGCTGATCGCAAGCCTCGATGTCGCACGCCGGCAGATGGAGCTGGAAGGCTACGGGCTGGTGGCGAACGCGATCGAGGTCGCGCTGGCGATCCGCAACGAGGTCAACAACCACCCGGTGATCTCGAAATTCTTCCGGGTGGTCGGCGCCGAAGGGATGATTCCGGCCGCGTTCCGCGAGAGCGGCTTCAAGGACTATCTGGCGCCGGGCACCAGCTGGGCCGATGCGCTGAAGGCGATCGAGCAGGACGAGTTCTATCTCGATCCCACGCGCATGACGCTGGTCTGCGGCACCGCCGGCTTCGACGGCACCCAGTTCAAGGGGATCCTTGCCAACCGCTACAGCATCCAGCTGAACAAGACGTCGCGGAACTCGGTGCTGCTGCAGTCCAACATCAACAACACCCGGAGCGACGTGGCGCAGCTGATCCGCGTGCTGCTGGAGATCTGCAACGAGATCGAGAAGGATCTCGCCCATGGCGGCGAGGAAGGGCGCAAGGCGTTCGCCGCCCGGGTGAAAAGCCTGATGGAGGATGTGCCCGACCTGCCGAACTTCAGCCGCTTCCACGACGTGTTCCGCCACAACGCCGGCAGGACCACCAGCGAAGGCGACATGCGAAGCGCCTTCTTCGGCGCCTACAACGCCGAGGATTGCGAGTACGTGCCGCTGTTCGGCGCCGAATGCGACAGGCGGCTGAAGGAGGGGCCGGAGATGGTCTCGGCCAACTTCGTGATCCCCTATCCGCCGGGCTTTCCGATCATGGTGCCCGGCCAGGTGATCACGGCCGAGACCATCGAGTTCATGCGCAAGCTCGATGTCAAGGAAATCCACGGCTACGAGCGCGCGAAGGGCCTGAAACTGCTGAAGCCCGACGCCGTCGCGGCGCGCTACAAACTCTAGGCGGGGACCCGGTTCATGGAAGCGTTCTTCCAGTGGCTGGCGGCCAACCCGTTCGTCCTGCTGTTCCTGACGGTGGGGCTTGCGGTCTGGCTCGGCCGGCAGACGGTGGCCGGCTACGGCCTCGGCATGGTCGCTTCGGCCATCATCATCGGCTGCGCGCTGGCGGTTATCGCCTCGGCCTACGGCGTGAAACTGGCGCTGGATAACTTCGCCAAGAGCCTGTTCTACTACCTGTTCATGTATGGGGTTGGGCTGCGCGTCGGCCCATCCTTCATGAACAGCCTGGGCGGCGAGGGGCTGAAGTTCACCTTCCTCGCGGTGCTGTCCAGCGTGATCGGCCTCGTGCTT
Organism: Acetobacteraceae bacterium; assembly: GCA_020853405.1. Taxonomy (GTDB): domain Bacteria; phylum Pseudomonadota; class Alphaproteobacteria; order Acetobacterales; family Acetobacteraceae; genus JADYYZ01. The sequence goes on along the minus strand of JADYYZ010000197.1, from coordinate 1,396 downwards.
GTGGTGGCCGGCGCGAAATTTTTCGACCTGCCGGTGGGTGCCGCGGGCGGCATGCTGGCGGGCAGCCAGACCATGTCGGCCGCGATCGGCTCGGCCGAGCTCGCGGTGACCGCCGGGGTCGTGGCCCTGCCGCCGGGCACCACCGCCGAGCAGGCAACCGCGATGATCGCGCTCGGCTACGGCATCACCTATATCTGGGGCACGGTCGGCATCATCCTGATCGTGAAATACCTGCCGGGCTGGTGGGGCGTGGACGCGAAGGCGGCCGCGCGCGCCTACGAGAAGGAGCATGGCGTGGCCAGCGGCGATGTGCCGCAACTCTCCGGCTGGACCGCGGGGGGCTTGCGCGCCTATCGGCTGGAGAACGCCGAGTGGCAGGGCAGGACGATCACGGACCTGCTGCGGGCGCACCCCGAGTATCGCGTGGTCAATCTGGTACGTGACGGTGCGGCCCTGGGCGTGAGGAACGATGAACCGCTGAAGCTCGGCGATGTGATCGCGCTTGGCGGCCGGCGCGAGGCAATGACCGAGAAGATGGGCCTGATCGGGCCGGAGGTCTCCGACCGGGTCGCGCTCGACATTCCGCTCGACCGTGCCGAGGTGCTGGTCACGAACAGGGAGATGCTGAAGAAGACCCGGGACGAATGGCGCGAACTGCCCGGCGTGGACCAGATCCAGGCGGTCGGGATCGAGCGGGGCGGCGTACCGGTTCCGATCGGCAACGATACGAAGCTCCAGCGCATGGACATCGTGACCATCGTCGGGCTGAAGGATGCCGTGAACCAGGTCGGCCAGGTCTTCGGCCGCATCATCCGCCCCTCGACCGCGACCGATCTGCTGACGCTGTCGTTCGGCATGATCCTGGGCTTCCTGATCGGCGCCATCAGTTTCCCCGCCTTCGGCTCAAGCGTCGGTCTTGGCAATGCGGGCGGCCTGCTTGTCTCCGGCGTGATCGTGAGCTCGATCTCGTCGCGCCTGCGATTCTTCGGCAATACGCCGGCGGCCGCGCGCAACGTGCTGGAGGATCTCGGCCTGGTGGTGTTCGTCGCGATCGTCGGCATCAATGCGGGCAACTCGCTGCTGACCCAGCTCACCGGGGCGATCGCGCTGAAGATCTTCATTGTCGGCTTCGTCGCCTGTTCGATCCCGCCGGTGATCGTCTGGGCGATCGGCTACCACATCTTCAGGATCAATCCCGCGGTGCTGATGGGCGGCGTGGCCGGTGCCCGCAGCCACAGCGGGCCCTGCCGCGAGGCGGCGGTGGAAATCCAGTCCAACGTGCCCTGGATCGGCTTCCCCGTCGGCTACGCGGTCTCGGGCGTGCTGCTGACCGTGTTCGGCTACTTCGCCATGCTGCTGGCGCAGTAGCAGCCGCGCCGGCTGGTCGGCGTTCGCC
>JADYYZ010000196.1 GCA_020853405.1 Acetobacteraceae bacterium | reverse complement strand
TTCCACCTTCGACGATCACGCGCTAGTCGCGCGGCAGGATCGTGATCCGCCCCTCCGCCTGGCGCGCGAAGAACCGCGGGCGATACATGTCGAACAGCTCCGCACCCGGCAGTGCGAACGAGCCCGCCGAGACCGCGCGCACCATGAAGGCGGTGCGGAACAGGGCGTTCTCGGCGGTGAGATCGAAGGCAGCGGCGAAGCGGTCATCGCGTGCCTCCGCGCCCACCGGTTCCGACAGCTCGCCCAGGAACGGATAGGCTTCCGGCGTGCCCGTGCCCAGCCGCACCGGCTCGATCTCCCAGCCCGCCGGCAAGAGGTGGGCGACCAGCGCACGATGCGCCTGGCCGGTCTCGGCCCGACCCTCCAGCTGCACGAAGAACACTTCGTTGGCGCGCACCTGGTCGAGGCTGGTGGGCGTGCCGTCACGGTTGAAGAAGCGGCGCGCGACGCGCATCCCCTCGCGCCCCGCCGCCAGCGGGTTGCGCGGGATGCCGGCGGCGGAAAGGGTGATCCATACCGGCTCGGCGCCGGTGTTGCGCAAGGCTGCGTTGGCGCCCAGCGCGCGCACGATGCGGGGCGCGGGCGCGATCGCCTGGCCATCGAGCGACAGGCTCACCGGCCGGCCATCGCGGCCGACTGCGGCGGCGGCGGCAACCGCCCAGGCCATCTCCTGGGTGCTGAGATAGCGGGGGATCGCCTCGTTCACCGGCAGGCGATCCAGCAGCGCGGGAATCCGTGCCCGCAGCATGTCGGCATCTTCCAGCAGCACGACCATGGCGGCGGCATCGCGCATGGCGCTGCCGAAATCGTCCCACCAGGGCTGGCGGGCGGGCTGTGCGAGTGCCGCGCCGAACAGCCGCTCGGCGCGGATGCGATCACCGGTACGCGCCAGGGCGGCGGCCAGCTGCGCGCGTGCAAGCGGTGTCGGCAGCGCGGCCTCGTTGGCGTCGGCGATCAGGCGCAGGGCACCGGGCCGCGGCCGCCCGGCAAGCGCCAGCACGTACTGCGCATAGGCGTGCGCTGCCCACTCCGCGCTGGCATCGCGGCCGGGCAGCTCGGCCACCTGCTCGGTGAGCCAGCGGAGCGTTGCATCCAGCGGCGCCTCGGGCACGCTGATGCCGGCCGCGCGCGCGCGCAGCAGGAACTCCGCGGCGTAGGCGGTGATCCATGGCTCGGCCGGCCCGTGCGCGCTCCAGAGCCCGAAGGCGCCGTCGTAGCGCTGGCGACCCAGCACGGTGGCGACCGACTGGCCCAGCCGTTCGCGCCGGTGCTCGCCCACCAGGCTCTCGTCGGCGGCGATGGTCAGCGGCAGGCCGCGGCTGATCGCCTGTTCGGTGCAGCCATAGGCCCAGGCATCGAGTGCCCGCATCAGTGCCGCCGCATCGAAACGCGCGACGCTGCCGGCGCTGGCCGTCAGCACGGCACCCGGCATCAGGCTGGCCAGCAGCGTCGGCGGGATCGCAAGCGTCGCCCCCGGCGCCAGCTGCTGCGAGACGAGCTCCGTCACCAAGCCGCGCGGCGGCCGGACCGCGATGTCGTAGCGCGGTGCCGCGGCAAAGTTCTCCGGCCCGGTCACGGGGAAGGTGATCGCGCCGATCCCGGAGGCGGTTGCGCGCAGCGTCGGCGTTGCGCGCGTGCGCTGGCCAGGCGCAAGTGTTGCCCGGTACGGCAGCTCACCGAGGATCTGGAGCGGGCCTTCGACGGTCGCGGACAGGCTGATCGGCCCTGCCGGCAGGTCGATGTTCTGCAGCGCGACGGAAAGCCGCGCCTCGTCGCCAGGGGCGAGGAACCGCGGCAGGGTCGGTTCCACCACCAGCCGGTCCTGCACGGTGAGCGGGGCGGCGCCGCCGCCGGTGGCGGCCCCGTTCCAGGCGAAGGCCATCAGCCTGATCTCGCCGTCGAAGTCGGGCAGGCCGAGCGTGAAGCGCGCGATGCCGTCGGCGCCGACCGCCTGCGCCGGCAGCATGATCGAGACGATTCTGATCGGCACCACCGGCAGGGCAGCCCCGCCGAGCTCGTCGCCACCGCTGCGGAGGAGGCCGGCGGGCCCCTCGGCCGGCGCGATGACGCGCCCGTAGTCGTCGCGCACATCGAGGCCGAGGCGCCTGCGCCCGGCGAACCAGCCGGCGGGGTCGGGGCTGGCGTGGCGCGTGAGCCGCAGGATGCCTTCGTCGACCGCGGCCAGCGCCACCTCGGTGCCGGTGCCGGCGCCGCTGACCCGCACCGGGATGACAACCTGGGTGCGCGGGCGAACCGGCCCGGGCGCCTCGATCGCCACCTCCAGCCGGCGCGCTGCCGGATCGAGGCCGAGCCAGGCCAGCCCGATCGCGCGCAGCGGCGCGGCCGCGGCAAGGCCGCCGCGCGGCCGGTGCAGGAGTGCCGCGACATAGGCGCCCGGCCCCCAGGCGGCATCGACCGGGATCTCGACCGTGGTGCCCCCGGCCGGCACATCGACCACGCGGAGCGACCAGACGCGGTCGGTCGCGACCACCACGGTGGCAACGCCCGCGAACGGCGGCGTGATGGCAAGGCGCGCCACGTCGCCCGCGCGATAGACCTGCCGGTCGGCGGCGATGTCGAGCCGGTCCGGCACGTCGGCACCGCCGCCCGGCGACCAGCCGGCGCGGAAGCGGTACGACACGGCGGCAAGGCCGGCGGGATCGAACACCTCGACCCGCCAGCGGCCGAAGCCGGCGCTGAAGGCGATCCGCGCCGGCTCGCCGGTGCCAAGGCTGATCGGCCGGTCGCTTTCCGGCTCGTCCCGCCACACCGTTTCGTAGCGGGCGGTGCGTTCGCGGATCACCAGGCGGAAATCGGGGCGCTCACGCACCACGCGCGCGCGGAGGTCGGGTGCCGCGATCCGGTTGCCGGCCGCGTCGAAGGCAGCGACCTCGAACGCTGCCTCGGCGCCCTCGTTCACCGCGCCACCGGTGAACAGCGGGCGCAGGCCAAGGATCGGGCCGGGGCGGCGCACCGGAACGGCAAGCGTCGCGCGCGCCGGGCGTGAACCCGGCTCGGACAGCGCCACCGCGATGCTCGCGCGCAAGGGCGACACCGTATCGGGCGCCTGCGGCAGGTCGAGCATGATGCGCGCATTGCCTTGCGCATCGGTGGGGGGAACCGGGATTTCGAAGCGCAGCGGCGCGGCCGATTCCTCGACCACGCCGAAACGCCAGCCGCGCAAGGCCGGGAACGGGTCGGGATCGGGTTCGACCACCACCTCGGCCGGGCCGGCGAAGCCTGCCGCGGGCGGGCCGTACAGCCAGCGGGCGGAAATCCCGATCGGAAGCGGCGTGCCGGGTACCAGCGGCCGGCCTGGATCGGCGATGCTGACCGCCACGCGCTCGGGCACGAAATCCTCGACCCGGAAGCCGCCGCGCGCGATCGGCTCGGCGTCGGGGTCGGAGAAGACCTCGATGCTCCAGCCGCCCTGCGGCGCGCCGGCCGGCAATTGAAGCGCGAGCGCGATGCGCCCGCCGGCCTCGCGCGCGGGTGCTGCATCGTAGAACAGCGTGCCGTTCGGCCGGCGCACGCGCACGCGCGCTGCGAAGTCGGCGGCATCGCCCGCCTCGCTCCGCAGCAGCACGGAAAGGTTCACGCTCTCGCCGGGGCGGAAGATGCCGCGCTCGGTCCAGACCCAGGCATCGAGCGGGCCGGGATGCGGGCGGCCTTCGGCGCCGCGGTCGGAAAGATCGAAGTTCGCGGCGCTGAGATCGAGGAAGGCGAAGTCGCCATTGTCGGCCGACGCCGCGATGCTGAGCGGTGCGTTGCCGCCGCGGCCGGCAAGCAGCGGCGCGGCGAACCGCGCGACGCCATCGGCATCGGTGCCGGCTTGCGCCAGGATCTCGTTGCTGCGCGCGACCAGCGAGAGTTTCACGCCGGCAAGCGGGCGGGCAGTGTCGATCGCGCGCGCCAGCACGGTGAGGCCGTCGCGGCCGCGCAGGCTGGTCAGCGCCATGTCGGTCAGCACGATCCACTGGCTGGCCTGGGCATCCCACGGGTCGAACGGCGTGCCGTCGTCGGGGCGCATCAGCAGCACGAACACGCCCGGCCCCTGCCCCGCCACCATCGGCGCGAGATCGAGCCGGGTGCGCGCGGCCCGGTTCTTCTCCCAGCGCGGGATCGTCATGCTGCCCTGCCAGACCAGGCTGCCTTCGCCGCCGGCGATGCGATCGGCAACCCACGGCGAGACGGGCTGGCGGAGCCGCCCCTGCACGATCTGCTGGGCGAGGCCGCGTTCGGAGATGCGCACCAGCCTTAGCCCGACCGCGGAGAGATTGACGGTGCTGACGCTGACCGCCGCACCCTGGCCGCGCGGCAGGATGAAGGCACCCGAATCGAGCGCGACCGTGGCGGCGCGATCGGGCATCGCCACCTCCAGCACGGTGTCGCGGGCGAGCGTCGCGCCATCGGCGCCCGGCAGGCCGCGCTGCAGCGTGATGCGCGAGGTCTGGCCGTGCGGCAGGCCGGCGATGCAGAGCGCGCCGTCGCTGACCTCGAGCGCGACCTGGGCGGGCGGGGTAATGGCGACGTAGTCGGCAAGGCCACGCGCGGCAGCCGGCAGCGGCGAGACGAAGTTGACGCAGGCGCGGGCAGGGTCGGCTTCCGGGTCGGTTGTCACCCGCGCGACCGCAACCCCGGCGGCCCGGCGAAGTGCCGCAAGCCGGGCGCGGTACTGGCCGTTCTCGGGGGCGCGCGCGATCACCTGCTCGATCATCGGGATCGCCTGGGCGATCCGGTCCATCCGCTCCAGGAGGTCGGCGAGTTTCAGGAGGGCGGGGATCTCGCCGGCGCCGCCGGGCGCGACCTGGTAGGCCTGCCAGGCGGCGGCCAGCGCCCGGCCCAGCTCGGGCGGGACCTTGCGTGCCTGCAGGTCGGACAGTGCAAGCCAGGCATCGGGATCGTTCGCGGCACCGAGCGCGATGCGGGCTTCCTGGGCGGCGATCTGGGCGGCAAGGTCGTTGCGGGAAGCGGCCTCGCGCAGGCGCCGGTCGGCATCGGCGCGCTGCTGCGGGTTGCCGCCGGCCGGAGCGAGGCGCCTGATCTCGGCGGCGTAGCGGTTGGCATCCGCGGTCAGGCCCGGCGGTTCGAAGGCGACGCCGAGCGAGGCGGACAGAACCAGCAGGGACGCAACCAGCGCCCCCAGAATCCCCGTGCGGCGCATGGCGGCCCCTGGCTGAAGTTCCGGTGGTGGGTCAGCCTAGCATGGCCGGGTCACGGAATCGTTCACACATCACGGCCCCCCGGCCACCGCGCGTGACCAAGGGGGGCCGACGCGCACCCTATGGCTGGCGGGATTTCAGCAGGTCGCGAATTTCGCCCAGCAGCACCACGTCGGCGGGCGGCGGGCCGGCTTCGGGCGTCATCCTGTCCTTGAAGCGGCTGATCACCTTGATCAGCCAGAAGATCGCGAACGCCACGATCAGGAACTGGATCACCGCGTTGATGAACAGGCCGATGTTGAGCGTGACCGATCCCAGCGCCTGGGTGGCTTCGAGCGTCGGGCCGCGCTCGCCCGTCAGCACGATATAGACGTTCGAGAAATCGACGCCGCCGACCAGGAGCCCGATGATCGGGTTGAACAGGTCCTTGACCAGGCTGTTGACGATCGAGGTGAAGGCAGCGCCGATGATGATGCCGACCGCAAGGTCGATCACGTTGCCGCGCAGGATGAATTTCTGGAACTCGTTCACCCAGGCCGGCTTCTTGGGCAGGCTGGGCAGATTGGATGCGTCGATCAAGGCAGACCTCCCGGCTTCGGTGCGCGCCGGTCCCCGCGCCGGCCGCGCCGGATTAGCCGCCCGCCCGCTTCGGCCGCAAGGGCGGCGATGCGCCTGGCCGGCGCTATCCGGCCTGGCCGCGGTAGGATTCGGCGATTTCCGATGGGCGCGCGCGCCAGCTGCCGGGCACACCCAGAATGCTGGCCAGCAGGTCGCCAAGGTGGCGGATGCGATGCGCCTGGCCGGCGACCCATGGGTGCAGGCCGAGCTGGAACAGCGTGCCGCTCCGCCTCCCTTCCTCGGCGAGCGCGGCGAAGGCTGCGGCAGCGTTCGCGGCCCAGGCCGCCGGCGCCATCCGCTTCAGCCACATCATCGCCACGTCGTCCCATTCCGGCTGCGGCGGCAGGCTGACCAGCGTCCGCCCGGCATAGGGGCCGAGCAGGTAGGGGCGGTCGTCATTGGGCCAGTCGAGCACATGGTCGAACCCGGCGTCGGCCAGCAGCGCCGGCGTGCGGGCGCTTTCCGACTGGTCCTGCGAGACCCAGCCGCGCGGCACGCTGCCGGTTGCCTCGGCCACCCTGTCGCGTGCCTCGGCGATGAAGGCGCGCTCCGCCTCCCCGGTCATGCGCGACGTGATCAGGCGCGTGGCGTGGCTGCCATGCGCGAGGAACTCGCAGCCGCGCCGGCGGCACGCCTCGACCAGTTCCGGATAGAGCCGGGCCGCCGCCGAGGAAAGCGCCACCGCCGGCACCAGGCCGAACCGGTCGAGCACCGACAGCACCCGGAAGATGCCGACGCGGTTGCCGTATTCGCGCTGGCTCCAGGCCCGAAGGTCGGGGTGGAAGGCAGGGAACTCGGCAACGAATCGGGGATCTCGATGGGCGTCGGCGGGTGGCGTGATCTCCCACGCCTCGATATGCAGCAGCACGAAGAACGCGATGCGGGCGCCGCCCGGCCAGCGGACCGGCGGCGCATCGGGTGCTGCGCGATAGGCGTAGTGCGCGTGGTCCATGCCGGGGCCGGTCGGCTCCTCGATATGGCGGCTCACCGGCCACGCTCCGCCAGGTGGGATTCGATCGCGGGCAGGTGGTTCGCGCGGAAATGCGCGGCGATCTCTCCCCCCGTCGCCAGCCACACGCCGGGGTGCGCGAGGATGTACTCCATCACCCGCATCCATGGCCCGATACGGTGCGGCTGGCCGATCCAGTAGGGATGGAGCGCGATGCACATCACGCGATCGCCCTCGGCATACACGGTGTCGAAATGGTCGCGGATCTGGCCGCAGAACTCGCCGATATCGTCGGGGCGGCGGGCGAGCACCGCATCGTTCAGGTCCATCGTGTACGGCACCGTCACCAGCGAGCCGGAACGGACCTTCACGGGAAACGGCTGGTCGTCGTGAAAAATGTCGGCCCAGTAGGCGATGCCGGCCTCGGCCACCAGGTGGTGTGTGTTCACGGTGTAGCTGGCGGCCGGGCTGAACCAGCCGGAGAGTTTCCCGCCGACCAGGCGGTCGTGGATGTCGTTGCACTCCGCGATGACCGCGCTCTCCTCGGCTTGCGCATAGCCCCAGTGGTAGCGGCTGTTGTAGAGGCCGTGGCTCATATACTCCCAGCCGCGCTTCTGCATCGCCTCGTGGATTTGCGGGTAGTGCTGGATCACCCGCATGGAGAGGCTGACAGTGCAGCGGATGCCGAGCGCGTCGGTCGCCTCGAACAGGCGCCACAGGCCGACGCGGTTGCCGTAATCCTTGCCGGCGTAGCCAAGCACGTCGGGATGCGGCGTGCGCGGCCAGGGATCGCGCAAGCGCACCTCGCGCGGCAGATACTCGTAGTGCTCGACGTTGGGAACGACCCACAGCGCAAGCCGTGCCCCGTTCGGCCAGGCAAGGCGTGGGCGATCTGTGATCGGCGAGAAGGCGACCAGATCGGAGCCGTTCATGGCGGCAATCCTAGCCACGGGGCGAGCGCCGGGAAACACGGGCGGCCGCGGCGCCGGCGGCGATCCCGCCCGCGCAGCTGGCCGCGCCGGCGGCCTATGGGGTATTGCAGGCACAGGACGCCAAACGACGGCCCGCGTGGGGCCACCGGAACGGGGAATGCGTGATGAACGATGCCAAGGAAGCGCTGGCGCAGAAGATCCTGGGGATCAAGCGCAAGAAGGGATTCAAGTGGACCGAGCTCGCCGCTGTGGTCGGCATGAGCCCGGTCTGGACCACCGCGGCCTGCATGGGCCAGATGAGTTTCGAACCGGCGCTTGCCGAGAAGGCAGCGAAGTTCCTCGGCCTCGATGCCGAGGAAACGGCGATCCT
>JADYYZ010000195.1 GCA_020853405.1 Acetobacteraceae bacterium | reverse complement strand
TTCGCAATCGGCAGGTTGAAGAAACCGTTCGCGCCGAGCGTCACCGTCTGGTTGAAGCCCGACAGCGTGGTCACGGTCGCGTTCTGGTTCGCCGCGCCGAACAGGAACAGCGAGGCATTCGCGGTGTTGCCGATCGTGTTCCGGTTGAAATCGAAATAAAGCGTGCTGGCGGATGCCCCCCCGGACAGCGCCGATCCCGCCAGCAAAACCGCCGCGGCGGTCCATGTCTTCAGTCCGGTCATGTGCAACCCCCGTGTCGGAACCCTGCGCCGACGCCATCGCCGCGCGCTCGCCTGTCGGAAGCAGGAAGCAAGATGCGTGCCGCGACGTAACATCTTGAATTCGCATCATGAAACGAGGCATGGCGGCTGATCCAGATCAATCGACGCGGCATCTGTAAAATTATTCGACTCGATTGCGCGCGAAATCCCCTGCTTCGGCCGGCCTGCCGCCCGCCGTCGCCCGGACCCTGTAACGGCCGCCGACTCGCTGGCCGGTCGGGTTCAGGCTCGCACCGCCGCCATCAGGTAGTTCACGCCGACATCGCGGCCGATCCGCCAGCGCCGGCCGAACGGCTCGAAGCGCATGCCGGCCTCGGCGATCACACGCAGCCCGGCCCCGCGCAGCTCGGCTGCCAGTTCCGCCGGCCGCACGAACCGGCGATAATCGTGCGTGCCGACCGGCAGCAGGCGGGCGACATACTCGGCGCCGAGCTTGGCGAACAGGAAACTTCTGGGCGTGCGGTTGATGGTCGAGAGCACCACCAGCCCGCCAGGCCGGCAGCGGGCCGCGAGCGCGGCCGCGAAGGCAGCCCGGTCGGCGACGTGTTCGGCCACCTCCAGCGCCAGCACCAGGTCGAACGCCTGCGCAACCTCCTCGGGCGCGGCCTGGAAATAGTCGATCGCAAGCCCCTCGGCGGCGGCGTGCGCGCGGGCGGCGGCGATCACCTCGGCGCCGGCGTCGATGCCGCTGACCGCGGCGCCAAGCCGGGCGAAGGCTTCCGCGGCGAGGCCAGCGCCGCAGCCGACATCCAGCACCGTGGTCGCCGCCCAGCCGGCGAAACCGGGCTGGCGTTCGGCCAGCGCCCTGATCCAGCCGACGCGCACCTCATTCATCGCGTGCAGCGGCGCCATCGGCCCGGCCGGGTTCCACCAGCGCCGGGCCAGCGCGTCGAACTTCGCTGCCTCGGCCGGGTCGATCGTCGCCTGTGCCATGCCGCTCTCGGTCCTGTGCTGCGTTTCCCCATCTTGCCTTCCCGGGGATGGGCTGTATGTGTGCGAGGCATCGGCAGAGGCAACAGCGCCACGCCTTCCGCGCACGGGAAAATGGCCCGCATCGTCATGAAATTCGGCGGCACCTCGGTCGCCGATCTGGATCGTATCCGCGCCGTCGCCGGCCGTGTCGCGCGCGAGGTCGAGGCAGGCCACGAGGTCGCCGTCGTGGTCAGCGCGATGGCCGGCGAGACCAACAAGCTGGTGAAGTTCTGCACCGACCTTTCGCCCCTGCACGATGCCCGCGAGTATGACGCGGTGGTGGCAACCGGCGAGCAGGTGACCACCGGGCTGCTCGCCATCGCGCTGCAGCAGCGGGGCATCAACGCCCGGTCCTGGCAGGGCTGGCAGATCCCGATCCGCACCGACGGCGGGCACGGCAAGGCGCGGATCGACGCGATCGATTCCGCGCTGCTGATCGAGCGCATGCGCCAGGGCCAGATTCCCGTGGTCGCCGGCTTCCAGGGAATCGGCCCCGACAACCGCGTCACCACGCTCGGGCGCGGCGGGTCGGATACCTCGGCGGTCGCGCTGGCGGCCGCGGTGAAGGCCGACCGCTGCGATATCTATACCGACGTCGACGGCGTCTATACCACCGACCCCAGGATCGTGCCCCGCGCCCGCAAACTTGCCACCATCGCCTACGAGGAGATGCTGGAAATGGCGAGCCTGGGCGCGAAGGTGCTGCAGACCCGCAGCGTCGAACTGGCGATGAAGGCCAGGGTGCGGGTGCAGGTACTGTCGAGTTTCGAGGACCGGCCGGGTTCCGACCTGCCCGGCACGCTGCTGGTGGACGAGGACGAGATCGTGGAAAAGCCCGTGGTTTCCGGCATCGCCTATTCCCGCGACGAGGCCAAGATCACGGTCCGGCGCGTGCCCGACCGGCCCGGCATCGCTGCCTCGGTGTTCGGCGTGCTGGCGGCCAGCAATGTCAATGTCGACATGATCGTGCAGAACGTCTCCGAGGATGGCGATACCGATATCACCTTCACCATCCCGCGCCTGGAGCTCCGGCGGGTGCGCCAGCTGCTGGAGGACGCGCAAGGCAGGATCGGCTATGGCCTGCTGCTGACCGACCCCGAGGTCGCCAAGATCAGCGTCGTCGGCATCGGCATGACCAGCCATTCCGGGGTGGCGCAGACCATGTTCAAGGCGCTGGCCGAGCGCAGCATCAACATCCAGGTGATCTCGACCAGCGAGATCAAGATCAGCGTCCTGGTCGCCGAGGACTACACCGAACTGGCGGTGCGGGCGCTGCACACCGCCTACGGGCTGGATGGCTGATGACGCACGCCGAGGCACGCGCCGAGCTCGATCGCCTGTGGGCACAAGGCTGCGCCTTCCTTGGCACGCCGACCGCGATCATGGGCGGCGCCATGAGCTGGGTGTCGGAACGCAACCTGGTCAGCGCCATCAGCAACGCCGGCGGCTTCGGCGTGCTGGCCTGCGGCAGCATGACGCCTTCACTGCTGGAGGCCGAGATCGCCGCCACCCAGGCGCTGACCACGAAGCCGTTCGGTGTCAACCTGATCACCATGCACCCGGCACTCGACGAGCTGGTGCGCATCACGCTGGCCGCCGGCGTCGGGCATGTGGTGCTGGCGGGCGGCCTGCCGCCGCCGGCGGCGATCCGCGCCATCAAGGATGGTGGGGCGAAGCTGATCTGCTTCACGCCGGCGCTGGCGCTGGGCAGGAAACTGGTGCGCAGCGGCGCCGATGCGCTGGTGATCGAGGGCAGCGAGGCGGGCGGGCATATCGGCCCGGTGTCCCTGACCGTGCTGGCGCAGGAGATCCTGCCGCACCTCAACGAGGCGCCGGTGTTCGTGGCGGGGGGGCTCGCCCGCGGCGATGCCATCCTGGCCTATCTGGAGATGGGGGCGGCGGGGGCGCAGCTCGGAACCCGCTTCGTGTGCGCCACGGAATCGATCGCGCACCCGAACTTCAAGCGCGCCTTCCTGCGCGCCGCCGCCCGCGATGCGGTGCCGACGATCCAGCTCGATGCGCGCTTCCCGGTGATTCCGGTGCGCGCCCTGGTCAACGACGGCACGCGCCAGTTCCTCGACCACCAGGCCGACGTGATCAGGCGGTTCCAGGCAGGTAGCCTCGCCAGGGATGAAGCCCAGCTCGAGATCGAGCATTTCTGGGCAGGCTCGCTGCGCCGGGCGGTGATCGAGGGCGACGTCGAGAACGGCAGCGTGATGGCCGGCCAGAGCGTCGGCATGGTCCGGTCCGAGGCCCCGACCGCCGGGATCATCGGCGAACTGGTCGAGCAGGCGGTCGCGACGCTGGTCGCGCGCGCGGGTGCCAGGGTGCCCGCGCCGGCCGGGTGAGAGGCCGGGCGCAACCGAGCGTCATTCCCTGCCCGGGCGGGGCGGGCTGAGCCGTGCCGAGCGCCACCCGCCAGCTGCTCGGCAGCCTCCGCCTGCTGCTCGCCGACCGCGGCGCGCCGGCGGAGCGGCTGGCGGAACTCGCCCGCCTGGTCGCCGCCGGGATGGTCGCCGAGGTGTGCAGCGTCTATGTGATGCGGCCGGGCGAGATTCTCGAACTCTGGGCCACCGAAGGGCTGCGAAGCGGCGCCGTCGGGCACACCAGGCTGCGCGTCGGCGAAGGCATCGTCGGCACCGCCGCCGCCTCGGCCACCTCGCTCAACCTCGCGGATGCGCAGAACCACCCCGCCTTCGCCTATCGCGCCGAGACCGGCGAGGATGCGTTCGCCAGCATGCTGTGCGTGCCGGTGCGCCGCGCCGGCCGGGTGATGGGCGTGCTGGTGGTGCAGAACCGCGAGCCGCGCCAGTACGCCGAGGAGGAGGTCGAGACCCTCGAGACGGTCGCCATGCTGCTGGCCGAGATGCTGGCCGCCGATGCCGGGGCGGCGGCGCCGGCGCTGCCGCTGGACGCGGCGCTGCCGCGGCATTTCGAGGGCGCCGGCCTGTCGCCCGGGATCGCGCTGGGGCCGATCCATGTGCGTGGGCTTGCGCTGGTGCCGACCCGGCTGCTCGCCGACGACCCGAAGGCCGAGCACGCGCGGATGGATGCCGCGATCGCGGCGATGCGCGCCGACCTGGAGGCGCTCCTGAAGGCACCGCGGCTTTCCGGCGAGGCCCCGCGCGAGGTGCTGGAGACCTTCCGCCTGATCGCCGGCGACAGCGGCTGGATCACCCGCCTGCACGAGGCGGTCGCGGCGGGGCTTGCGGCCGAGGCGGCGGTCAGCCGCGTGATGGGCGAGACCGCGCGGCGCATGCGCGCGCTGTCGGATGCCTATCTGCGCGAGCGCCTGGCCGATTTCGACGACCTGGGCAACCGGCTGATCGCGCGCCTGACCGGGGCGGCGCCCAACGGCCAGTTCGCGCCAGGCTATATCCTGGCAGCGCGGCGGCTCGGCCCGGCGGAACTGCTCGAACACCACGCGCGCGGCATCGCCGGGCTGATGATCGAGGAAGGCACCGCGACCGCGCACGCGACCATCGTTGCCCGCGCGCTCGACATCCCGATGCTGGGCGGCTGCCGCGGCGCCCTGGCCTCGATCAGCTCGGGCGAGATCGCGGTGCTGGACGCCGACCAGGGGCGGCTGATCCTGCACCCGGAAGGCGAGCTGGAAGCCGGCTATCGCGCCACCATCGCGGCCCGCCTGGTGCGCCGCGCCGGCCTTGCCGCCTTCCGCACCAGGGCCGCGATCAGTGCCGACGGCGAGCGCATCCAGGTGATGATCAACGCGGGCCTGGCACTCGACCTCGCGGCACTCGACCAGGTCGGCGCCGATGGCATCGGCCTGTTCCGCACCGAGGTCGCCTTTCTTGCCCGCGGCGGCCTGCCGGATGCGCACGCGGAACAGGCGCTTTATGCGCGCGTGCTGGAAGCGGCGGGGGACAAGCCGGTGCTGTTCCGCACGCTGGATGCCGGGGGCGACAAGCTGCTGCCGGGCATCGAGCGGGCGGAGGAGGAGAACCCGGCGATGGGCTGGCGCTCGATCCGGCTGTCGCTCGACCGGCCGGCGCTGTTCCGCCGCCAGCTGCGCGCGATGCTGCGGGCGGGGCGCGGGCGCTGCCTGCGCGTGATGTTCCCGATGGTCGCCACGGTCGAGGAGTTCCGCGCCGGACGGCGGCTGCTGGCCGAGGAGGCCCAGCGCGTCGGCCCCGACGGCCCCGACCGGCTGCTGGTCGGCGCCATGCTGGAAGTGCCGGCCCTGGCCTGGCAGCTCGGGCCGCTGCTGGCCGAGGCCGACTTCGTCTCGATCGGCTCGAACGATCTCGCACAGTTCCTGTTCGCGGCCGACCGCGGCAGCCCGCAGCTTTCCGGCCGCTACGACTTCCTGTCGGCGCCGATGCTGGCGCTTCTGGAGCAGGTGGCGGCGGCGGGCCGGGCCGCCGGCACGCCGGTCGGGTTGTGCGGCGAGGCGGCGTCGCACCCGCTGGAGGCGCTGGCGGTGGCCGCGGTCGGCATCCAGGGCGTCAGCATGGCACCGGCCGCGGTGCCGGCGGTGAAGGCGGCGCTGGTCGCGACCGACCTTTCCCAGTTCCGCGCCTTCCTTTCCGGCCTTCGCCAGAACGAGGCGGCCGGCGCCAGCCTGCGCCCGGCGATCACCGCCTGGGCACGTGACCATGGCGTGCCGTTCGAATGAGCGTGGCGCCGACCCTGCCCCCGGCCGCGGCAGCGGGGCCGGCATTCGGGGCTGGCATTCGGGGCTGGCATTCGGGGCTGCCATTCGGGGCTGGCAGACACGGAATCCGTTGGCAAAGCGCGTGTGGACGGGGTAGGGAAGCACAACGCCAGGAGGATCGCGCGGCTGCCACGCGAGCGGGCTTCGTGTTCCTGGCCCCCTTGATGCTGCCGGCTCCCCGTCGGCGACAGGTCTGAAGGTTGCGGCTGGTGCGCCACGAAGCGGCGATGCAGGCGGATGAACGCGCGATGTCGGTCGGCTCCGAGCCTGGTGGTCCAGGATCAGACGGCGCTGGCCACGGTACGGAACCACAATCGGCAAGCCCGGTCGGCGCGCTGCTGCGCGCGACCCGCCAGCAGCACGGGCTCGGCGTGCAGGATGTCGCGGCGTCGTTGCGCATCCGCGCCCCCTATATCGCCGCGATCGAGGAAGGCAGGCTTTCGGACCTGCCCGCGCCGGCCTACGCGGTCGGCTTCGTCAAGGCCTATGCCAAGGCGCTGGGCCTGGACGAGGCGGAGATCCTGCGCCGCTTCCGTGCCGAGGCCGATGGCCTTGCGCGGCGCATCCGGCTGGAGTTCCCCGCCCCCGTTCCCGAGCGCGGCGTGCCGGCCGGGGCGCTCGCCCTTCTCGGCATCCTGCTTGCGGCCGGCCTCTATGCAGGCTGGTGGTATGCCTCGGGCAGGACCATGCGCATCCAGGAGGCGATGCTTGCCCCGCCCGACCGGCTGCTGACGGGCGAGGCCTCGCGCGCCGCGCCACCCCCGATCGTGCTGCCGCCGGCGGCACCCGCCGACCCTCGGCTTTCGGGGCCGCTTGCCAGCCTGCCGCTGATCCCGCCTGCCGCGAACGAGCAGGTCGCGGTGATCCCGCCGGTGCAGTCGCCCGCCCCCGCCCCGCCGGCGGCACAGGCCGCGGTGCCGCTCGGCGCGCCGGCCCACCCCGCCTCGGCCCAGGCCGCGGTGCCGCCGCTGGCGCTGGGACCCGGTGGCGCGCTGCCCGAGGGTATGTTCGGCGCCGCCGGCAACGAGGAAAGCCGGGTGCTGGTGCGCGCCCGCGCCGAGACCTGGATCCAGGTGCGCGACAAGGCATCCGGCAGCGTGCTGTTCAACCGCACCCTGAAGACCGGCGAAGCCTACCGGGTGCCGTTGAAGCCTGGCCTGCTGCTGACGATGGGCAATGCGCCGGGCACCGACGTGCTGGTGGACGGCCAGCTGGTGGCCAACCCGTTCCCGACCACCTCGGTCCGCCGCGATATCCCGCTGGAACCCGACCGTGTGCGCGAGGGCATGGCGGCGGCGCCCACCCAGGCGCGGGCACCGGCGACGCCAGCGGCGCCATCCGCCAGCGCCGGCCAGGGCGGCTGGAACTGGGGGACGGGCGGGCCGTCGTCCGGGGCCTCGAACTAGCGGCACCTCGCCGGCCGAGCTTCCGCCCGGCCGCCTCGCGTGCCTAAAAGAGGGCGCCATGTATCGTTCCTACCAGCAGATCGCGCGGCGCAGGTCGCGCCAGGTTTTCGTCGGCCCGGTGCCGGTCGGCGGCGATGCGCCGATCACTGTCCAGACCATGACCAACACGCCCACGACCGACGTCGCCGCGACGATCGCCCAGGTGCGCCGGGCCGAGGCGGCCGGCGTCGACATCGTGCGCATCTCCTGCCCGGACCAGGCGAGCGCGCTGGCGCTGAAGGAGATCGTGCCGGCGGTCGGCGTGCCGGTCGTCGCCGACATCCATTTCCACTACCGCCGCGCCATCGAGGCGGCCGAGAGCGGGGCGGCGTGCCTGCGCATCAATCCCGG
Source organism: Acetobacteraceae bacterium (assembly GCA_020853405.1). Lineage (GTDB taxonomy): Bacteria > Pseudomonadota > Alphaproteobacteria > Acetobacterales > Acetobacteraceae > JADYYZ01. The sequence goes on along the minus strand of JADYYZ010000195.1, from coordinate 693 downwards.
CAATATCGGCAGCATGGAGCGCGTGCGCGAGGTGGTGAAGGCGGCCCGCGATCACGGCTGCTCGATGCGCATCGGCGTCAATGCCGGCAGCCTGGAAAAACACCTGCTGGAGAAATACGGCGAGCCGAACCCCGAGGCGATGGTCGAAAGCGCGCTCGAGCACGCGAAGATTCTTCAGGATCTTGACTTCCACGCGTTCAAGATCAGCGTGAAGGCGAGTGACGTATTCTTGGCCGTCGCCGCCTACCAGCAGCTGGCGGAGGTGTGCGACCACCCGCTGCATCTGGGAATCACCGAGGCGGGCGGCCGGCGCACCGGCACGGTGAAGTCCGCGATCGGCATCGGCGGCCTGCTGTGGGCCGGCATCGGCGATACCATCCGCGTCAGCCTCTCCGACGAACCCGAGGAGGAGGTGCGCGTCGGCTGGGAGATTCTGAAATCGCTCGGCATCCGGCACCGGGGCGTGAAGATCGTCTCCTGCCCGTCCTGCGCGCGCCAGGGGTTCGACGTGATCCGCACGGTGGAGGCGCTGGAGGCGCGGCTGGAGCACATCCAGGTGCCGATCACGCTGTCCATCATCGGCTGCGTGGTGAACGGGCCGGGCGAGGCGCTGATGACCGACCTTGGCATCACCGGCGGTGGTGCCGGCAAGCACATGGTCTATCGCGCCGGCGCTACCTCCCACACGGTGGA
>JADYYZ010000194.1 GCA_020853405.1 Acetobacteraceae bacterium | reverse complement strand
GGTACGCCGCGCTGAACACCTCCTCCGCGGTCGGCGCCTTCGGCCAGTTCAGCGCGGCGGCGAGCTGCGCAAACGACCGGCCGAGCCGCGCCGTGTCGGGCATGCCCACCCCAAGCCGCGCAACATCGGGGTGATCCATCTCGAACTGCAGCGTGCCCATCATGCGCTCCTTGTGCACGGCCAGATCGGCATTGGGCAGCCGGCGGGCGAGCGCTGCCATGGCGGCATCGGGGTCGGCCTTCGCCTTGGCGATGCCATCGCGGGCCGCCGCCAGCAGCGCCTTGACCACATCCTGGTTCGCCTGCGCATAGCTGCGCGAAACCATGATGAAACTGCCAAAGAGGTCGGGCAGCACGTCGCGGAATCGCAGGAAGCGCAGGCCCTCCGGCTCGATCCTGGCAAGCCGGGCGGAAAAGCGAAGCGTGTTCACCCAGCCGAACGAGCCATCGTACTCGCGCGCCATCACCTTTGTGACGAACACGCTCATCGCCGCATCGGAGGTCGTGATCCTGACCGCACCGGCATCGACGCCGGCCGCGCGCGCATAGGCCGGGAAGGTGTGCAGCGCGGTGTCCGTTGGGTGGCTGATCAGCGACTTGCCGGCCAGATCGCGCGGCGCCTGCACCGCGCCGTCGGCCCGCACGGCGATCGCGTTGGGTGTCGCGGGAAATGCGCAAAACACTGCAAGCGGCGCGGGCGAGGTGCCCTTGGCGATCATGTCGGCCAGCGCATTGACGTCGCCGAACCCCACATCGAACCCCTCCGGGAGCATCCGTGGCGCGGCATTGTTCGCCCCGGATCCGGGCGTGAACTGCAGCGTGATGCCCTGCGCCTCAAGCGCGTCGGCGGCGAGGAACAGGAACCCCTGCGGGCCGGAAAGCCCGGTGTTCAGCAGCATCTTCACGGTGCGGGTGCCTTGTGCGCGGGCGATCATCGGCCAAGCCAGGGGCGCGGCAACCAGGGCGCGGCGGGGAAGCGGCATGGGGGACCTCCGTAACCTTCCGCCACTTTCTTCCGCTACGACAATGAAAACAAGATCTATCGCGTGAACCGCGCGAAATCCCGTGCCAGAACCTCGTAGATCGCCCGCTTGAAGTCGACGGCGAGCGCCGGGAGTTCCGCCAGCGCGACCCAGCGCCAGGCATCGAACTCGGGATGGCGGTCGCGGCCGAGGTCGATCTCCGACTCCGCACCCAGGAAGCGGAGTGCGAACCATTTCTGCGTCTGGCCGCGGAACTTCCCCTTGAGCGCCACCCCCACCAGGTGCGGCGGCAGGTCGTACGTCAGCCAGCCGGGATGCTCGGCCAGGATCTCGGCGTTTGCCGTGCCGATCTCCTCCTCGAGCTCGCGAAAGATGGCAAGTCTCGGGTCCTCGTCGGCGTCGATGCCGCCTTGCGGCAGCTGCCAGCCGCCTGCCGGACCCTCGGCATTGGGCAGGTCGGCGCGGCGGGCGACCAGCACCTGGCCGGTGTGGTTGAACAGCACCGCGCCGACATTGCGCCGGTAGGGAAGGAGGCTCATCGCATCGCCCCCGCCTGCGCGGGCGGGCCGCGCAGCACCAGGCTGGGCGGCACCAGGGCGATGCCGCGCGCGGCAATCCCGGGCAGCTGCGCGGCCAGCCGCTCCAGCGCGACCGGGGTCGGCATGGTCATGCCGAGCGCGGTGCCGCGCTCGCGCGCCAGCCGCTCCAGTTCGGCCAGGCGCGCATCGAACGACGCGGCACCCGGCGGATCATCCAGCACCACATCGACCGTCACCGCGCCGACCCCGGGAATCGCCGGCTCGCCGGGCCGCGCCTCGACGAAGTAGAGGCCGCGGCTCCGCAGTCCCTCGGCCAGCGTGCGTGCTGCCTCGGCACCCGCCAGGAACCGCTCGCCGCGGATCGCGGCCAGCGCGTTGGTGACCCCTGCCGCCCCCGGCACCCGCGTCAGCGCCCAGGCCAGCCGGCGCAAATTCTCCTCCGGGCTCAGCTGCACCATCAGCGCCCGGTCGCCGGGGTTGTTGACCGGAAATGCCACCGGCTCCAGCGGCAGGCTGACCAGCACCTGGTGGCCGCGCAGCTGCGCCCGCGCGGCAAGGTCGGCGCTGCGGTCGTCGTAGGGCGAGAAGGCAAGGCCGAGCGGCGGCTCCAGCGCGATCGCGGCCTCGCTTGCCCGGACATTCTGGCCCAGCGTGTGGATCATCACCGACAGCCTGGGCTGGCCCGGCGGCGGTGGCGGGATGCGCCCGGCGAGCGCCGAGGCGGGCGGCGGTGCCGGCGCCGGCGGTGGCGGCACCGGCGTTGCCTGCGGTGCCTCGGCCGCGGTGGCAGTCGATGGCGGTGGCGGTGGCGGTGGCGACGGCACGGCGGCTGGCGGCACGGAGGCTGGCGGCGTGGCGGCGGGCGCCTCGGCCGGCCGCGGCACGGCGGGCGATGCAACGGGCGGCGGTGCAACGGGCGGCGGAGGCGTGTCAGACGCCGGTGCCGCATTGGCAGCGGTCTCGGCCGGCGGTACCGGCGGCGGGCCGAGCATCTCAAGCCAGGCAGCACCGCCGGCGGCGCCGACCAGCACCACCGCCCAGAACCAGGCCAGCGCCCGCGCGCCGCGGCTCATCGCCGGCCGATCCCCAGGCAGGCTATGGCCAGCGACAGGGCAGGCGGGCCGGAGGCCGCGCTAGTTCGCCGCACGCCGCATCAGCGCAAGCCCGCGCACCAGGTCGAGTGCCCGCTGCAGCTGGTAGTCCTGTGCGGGGTCGCTGCCGGGCTGGGCCGCCTGCGGCGCCTGCGTGCCCTCGCCGGTGGGCGGCTGGCCGGCCTGTCCGGGTGCCGCCGGGCGCTGGCCGCGAATGCCGCCATCGTTGCGCAGCGCCCCGCGCAGGTCGCTTTCGCGGCCGCGGCTGCCTTCGGCCAGGGTCTCGATCCGCGCCGGCTCGACCACGATGTCCGGCTCGATCCCGGTGGCCTGGATGCTGCGGCCGGATGGCGTGTAGTAGCGCGCCGTAGTCAGCCGGATGGCGCCGTTGCCCTGCAGCGGCATCACGGTCTGCACGCTGCCCTTGCCGAACGACTTGGTGCCCAGGATCACTGCCCGGCGATGGTCCTGCAGCGCGCCGGCGACGATCTCGCTGGCCGAGGCGGAGCCGCCGTTGATCAGCACCACCATCGGCGCGCCGCCGGTAATGTCGCCGCCGCGGGCGTTGAAGCGCTGCGCATCCTCGGGCCGGCGCGCCCGCGTCGAGACGATCTCGCCCTGCTCCAGGAAGTCGCTGGAGACCGCCACCGCCTGGTCGAGCAGGCCGCCCGGGTTGTTGCGCAGATCGACCACGAAGCCCTGCAGCCGGTTGCCGATCTGCTTCTTCAGCTGCTCGACCGCGTTGCGCAGGCCGCGGTCGGTCTGTTCGCTGAAACTGGTGATGCGGATGTAGCCGACATCGCCTTCCGCGCGGTAGCGCACCGACTGGATGCGGATCACGTCGCGGGTCAGGGTGATCTCGATCGGCGCCTGCACGTCCTGGCGGCGGATGGTGAGTTTGATGTCGGTGCGGGGCGGGCCGCGCATCTTCTCGACCGCCTCGTTCAGCGTCAGGCCCTGCGTGCTGGTGCCGTCGATGTGGGTGATCAGGTCGCCAGGCTTCACGCCGGCGCGGGCGGCCGGCGTATCGTCGATCGGCGAAATCACGCGGATATAGCCGCCCTCCGCGGTGACCTCGATGCCGAGGCCGCCGAACTCGCCGCGGGTCTGCACCTGCATGTCGCGGAAGGTGCGCTGGTTCATATAGCCGCTGTGCGGATCGAGGCTGGTCAGCATGCCGTTGATCGCCGCTTCGATCAGGTCGCGGTCGTTGACCGGCTCGACATACTCGGCGCGCACCCGCTCGAACACGTCGCCGAACAGGTTCAGCAGCCGGTAGGTCTCCTGGCGTCCCTCCTGGGCGAACGCGCTCGGCACCAGCTGCGGCGCGTGTGCCTCCAGCCAGTGGAGCGCGGGCCCGGCCGAAAGCCCCGCCGCGAAGGCGAGCGCGGCGGCGGGCAGCGCGACACCGGTAATCCGCTTCAGGCGAGTAAGGTTCATCCGCCGATCCGATCCTGCTGACGGGAAAGATAGGGCTCTGGATCCAGGGCGCGCCCGGCGCGACGAAGTTCCATGTTCAAGATCACGCGACGTCCTGAGCGCGGGTCAAGGTTCGGTAAGGTGCCCACCGGGTCGCCCTGCCGGACCGCCTGTCCGACGGCGGCGTCCAGGCGCTCGAGCCCAGCCAACACCACATGATACCCGCCGCCGCAATCAAGGATCAACAGCGGGCCGAGGCTTCGGAACGGCGCCGCGTAGGCGACCCGCCCGGCGCAGGGGGCGAGCACCCTTGCCTCGGGCGCCGCCGCGATCGCAAGCCGGGGTGCCGGCGCCTGGTCGCCTGCCTCGGCCTGCGGGCGGACGATGCTGCCATGCACGGGCCAGGCGAGGCTTCCGTTCCGCACGCCGACGCCGCGTCCAGCCGGCGGTGCCGCCGCGGCCGGGGCGGCGGGGGCGGCGGGGGCCGCTTCGTGCTGGCGGGGGGCTGCGTCCAGCCGGCCGACCAGGGCGCGCAGGTCGGCGGCACCCGCAGCCGCGGCGGCAACCCGCCGCGCCTGCGCCGTTTCCGCCACGTCGGCCTCGCCGCGCAGCGCGCGGGCAGCGGCGACCGCGGCATCCAGCGCCTCGGCCTGCTCGCGTGCCGTGCCAAGGGCGGCCAGCAGGGCGCGGTTCTCGGTCTCGACCTCGCGGCGCGTCGCCTCGGCCTGTTCGGCGGCTTCGGCGTGCGCGCGGGCGCCGGCGGCAAGGCGTGACGCCATCCCGCGCAGCAGCGCAAAGACCGCCAGCCGCTCGGCAGGCGTGCCAGGCCCGGCCAGCAGCGTCTCGGCCGGGAACAGCGCAAGGCGCTGCATCGCCGGCAGCAACGGCGCGAGTTCCCGTGCATGCGCGGCCAGCAGGGCAGTGGCGCTCGCCCGCGCCGCGTCGGCCGCGTCGAGCCGCCCGGCGATGCCGGCTGCCTCTGCCTCGGCACGCCGCCAGGCGGCGATCGCGGCCGCGCGCTCGGCTTCCGCCCGGCGCAGCGCCTCGGCGGCGGCCCGTGCCTCGCGCGCGGTTTCGCGCTGCTGGGCGCGCTCGCGGGCCAGTGCGCCTTCCGCCTCGCGCAGGCGGCGGGCGGCGTCGTCGTGCGACTGGGCAGCCACCGGCACGAAGTACGGCCCGGCGGCGACGAAGGCGACCACGAGGCCGATCATCAGGGCGAAGGCCGAGGCGGCAGGCTGGTGCCTAGGCCACAATCAGGTTCTCTCCCGTCATCGCGGGCGGCTTCGCGATGCCCATCAAGGCAAGCAGGGTGGGGGCGATGTCGGCCAGCCTGCCGTCGCGCAGGCGGGCGCCAGGTGGGCCACCCACCAGCACCAGCGGCACCACGTTGGTGGTGTGGGCGGTATGCGGCGTGCCGGTCGCGGGGTCCAGCATCTGCTCGGCATTGCCGTGGTCGGCGGTCACCAAGAGCGCCCCGCCCGCCGCGCGGATCGCCGCGACGATCGCGCCGAGGCCACGGTCCGCTGCTTCCACCGCCTTCACCGCCGCATCGAGCACGCCGGTATGGCCGACCATGTCGGGGTTGGCGAAGTTCAGCACGATCAGGTCGCAGCTGCCGCCTTCGATCGCCGCGACCGCTTTCGCGCTGACCTCGGCCGCGCTCATCTCCGGCTTCAGGTCGTAGGTCGCAACCTTCGGCGAGGGCACCAGGATGCGGTCCTCGCCCGCGTAAGGCTGCTCGCGACCACCGTTCAGGAAATAGGTGACGTGCGGGTATTTCTCGGTCTCCGCGATCCTGAGCTGGGTCCTGCCGGCGCCGGCGACCACCTCGCCCAGCAGCCCCGCCATCGATTGCGGCGCGAACAGTGGCTGAATCAGCGGCGCCAGCGCCGCGGAATAGGCGGTCATGCCGACCGCACCGGCGAACTTCGGCAGGCGCGGGCGGGGAAATCCCTTGAATTCGGGGTCGAGCAGCGCGGCGAGAATCTGGCGCACGCGATCGGCGCGAAAATTGAAGCACAGCACCCCGTCGCCATCCTGCATGCCAGCGTAGTCGCCGATCACGGTGGGCGGGATGAACTCGTCGCCCCGGTCGGCGGCATAGGCGGCCTCGGCCGCGGCCACGGCATCGGCGGCACGCTCGCCTTCTGCCAGCACCATGGCGCGCCAGGCGGCATCGACCCGTTCCCAGCGACGATCGCGGTCCATCGCGTAATAGCGGCCGGTCACGGTGGCGACGCTTGCGCCCGGCGGCAGTTCGTCGTCGAGGTCCGCCAGGAATCCGTCGGCGCTGCGCGGCGCGGTGTCGCGCCCGTCGGTCCAGGCATGCACGGCCACCCTGATGCCGGCGCCGGTGATCGCGCGGGCGAGTGCGGCCGCATGGTCCTGGTGGCTGTGCACGCCGCCGGGCGAGGCAAGCCCCATCAGGTGGCAGGTGCCGCCCGATGCCCTCAACGCGTCGATGAGCGTGCCGAGCGCCGGCAGCGTCGCGATCGAGCCATCGGCCACCGCGGCATCGATGCGGGGCAGCTCCTGCATCACCACGCGCCCGGCGCCGAGGTTCAGGTGCCCGACCTCGGAATTCCCCATCTGGCCATCGGGCAGGCCGACATCGCGGCCGGAAGTTTTCAGGAAGGCGCGCGGGCCGGCCTGCCACAGTGCATCGAAGCAGGGCTTGCGCGCGAGCCAGACCGCATTGTCGGGGGCGGGATCGCGCCAGCCGAAACCGTCCAGCACGACCAGCATCACGGGGCGAGGGGTATGCATCGGCGCCTCCTTACGCTTGGCCTTGCTGGCCGCGCAAGCAAGCGCCCCCGGTCAGCCCGGCCGCCAGGCGCGGTGATAGGGGTGGCCGGTTGCGATCGCCTGGGCGCGGAACAGCGCCTCGGCCAGCAGCACGCGGGCGAGCATGTGCGGCAGCGTCAGCCGCGACAGCGCGAGCACCGCGTCGGCGCGTGCCAGCACCGAAGGGTCGAGCCCCTCGGCGCCGCCGATCGCGAAGGCAAGGGCGCGCCCGGTTCCGGCCCAGCGGCCGAGCATGCTGGCGAGTGCGCCGCTGTCCGGTGCCGCGCCACCGAGGTCGAGTGCCACCACGAGCGTCCGCTCCGGCGCCGCGGCGAGGATCCTTTCCGCCTCGCGCCGGCGGATTTCCGCGGCGCTGCCCTTGGCGTCGGCGATCTCCAGCAGCCCGAGCTCTGGCCGCAGCCGCGCCGCGTAGCGCTGGAACAGCGCCGCTTCCGGCGCCTGGCCGGCGCGGCCGACAGCAACGACGCGCCAGGATTTCGGTTCAGCCGGGCGCGTCGGAGTCCTCGGCGGGGAACTCGGCGCCCCACATCTTCTCCAGCGCGTAGGCCGCGCGCGCCTCGGGCCGGAACAGGTGCACCACGATATCGCCGGCATCGATCAGGACCCAGTCGCTGGTGCCCAGGCCCTCGATCGACAGCCGCTTGCGGCCGGCCGTTTCGAGTTTTTCCGCGATGTGCGTCGCCATCGCCTGCAACTGCCGATCGGCCAGGCCGCTTGCGATCACCATGCGGTCGGCGAACGTCGCCTTGCCGTCGAGATCGAGCACCACGATGTCATCGGCCTTGTCGTCGGCGAGGCTGGTGGTGACCAGCTCGAGCAATCCCGCCAGGGCGTCGGGCGCTGCCGGCGCGCGTCGTCGCGGTGCCCTGGCCGGCGCCTTCAGCGCTGCCTGCTTTCTGGGTGTGGAAGGCGTTCCGGCCTTCGCCGCACCGGGCTTTGCTGCCGTGCGGGCCTTCGTGGTGCGCGGGGTGCGGGGCGTGGTCGCGATGGAAGGGGTCTCCCTGGCTCAGCCTTGGCCGGGTGCCCGGCCGGACTCGCGGATGCGGGTGGCCGAGGACTCGTCCTCGCGGATTTCTAGCATGATCCATGCGGGCGGTGTGCAGCCCGCCAGCCGGCGGGCGGCCCGCGCCGGCAGGCGGGCGGCGGCGAAGCATCGGGCCGCCGGGCCGGCGAGCGCGGCGCGGGTGAAGCCAGGGCGCGGCACCACCGCGATCGGCACCAGGCGCAGCACCGATCGCCAGCGTCCCCAGCGATGCAGGCCAGCGAAACTGTCCGCGCCCATCACGAACACGAACCGGGCGCGAGGAAACCGGCGCCTGACCAGGGCCAGCGTATCGGCGGTGTAGCGGGTGCCGATCGCCGCCTCGATCGCGGTCACGGTGACGCGCGGGTCGCGGAACACGCGGCGGGCGGACGCCAGCCGGTCGGCAAGCGGCGCCATGCCGGCGCGAGGCTTCAGCGGGTTCTGCGGGCTGACCAGCACCCACAGCGCGCCAAGCCCGAGGCGGCCGACCGCCGCCGCGGCGACGTGCGCATGCCCGCGATGCGCCGGATTGAACGACCCGCCATAAAGTCCGATGCGGCCGCGCCTGCCATCGCCGAAGCGTGGCAGCGGATCGCCGGCGATGCTCAGTTGAAGTGCACCTTCACGCTGACCGGTGCGGGCGCAAGCCCGAAATAGGTCGCGGTGATGGTGCGGCCGGCCTCGGGCGGGCTGAGCGGGCTGAAACTGCC
>JADYYZ010000193.1 GCA_020853405.1 Acetobacteraceae bacterium | reverse complement strand
CGCCGGTGATCCGCCGCAACCTGCTGGAGAATCCCGGCTGGTACACCGCCTATACGCCCTATCAGGCCGAGATCGCGCAGGGCCGGCTGGAAGCGTTGCTGAACTTCCAGACCATGGTCGCCGACCTCACCGGCCTGCCGGTGGCGAACGCCTCGCTGCTCGACGAAGGCACCGCCGCGGCGGAAGCGATGGCGCTTGCCTTCGCCGCGCATCGGGGCAAGTCGAAACTGTTCCTGGTCGATGCCAACTGCCACCCGCAGACCATCGCGGTCGTCGAGACGCGAGCTGCACCGCTTGGCATCACGGTGCGGGTGGTGGCGACCGCCGCGCTCGCCGGCGCCGCGGCCGAGAAGCCGTTCGGCGTACTGATGCAGTATCCCGGCAGCGATGGCCTGCTGGTCGATCCCGCCGCCACCATCGAGGCCGCCGCGGCAGCCGGTGCCACCAGCATCGTCGCGGGCGACCTGCTGGCGCTGACGCTGCTGACACCACCAGGCGAGCTCGGTGCCGATATCTGCGTCGGTTCCTCGCAGCGCTTCGGCGTGCCGATGATGATGGGCGGGCCGCACGCCGCCTTCTTCGCCTGCAAGGACGCGCTGAAGCGGCTGATGCCGGGCCGGCTGGTCGGCATCTCGCTCGATGCCGCGGGCAGGCCGGCACTGCGGCTCGCGCTGCAGACGCGCGAACAGCACATCCGCCGCGAGAAGGCGACCAGCAACATCTGCACCGCGCAGGTGCTGCTGGCGGTGATCGCCGGCATGTATGCATGCTGGCACGGGCCGGAGGGGCTGAAGGCGATCGCCGCGCGCGTCAACATGGGCGCCCGCCTGCTGGCCGCCGCGGCGCGGGCGCTCGGCTTCACGCCGAAGCACGAGAGTTTCTTCGACACCATCGCGCTCGACTGCGGCGCCCGGGCCGATGCCGTGATGGCAGCTGCGCTCGCGAGGAACTTCAACCTGCGCCGGATCGATGCCGGCACGGTCGGCGTCAGCATCGACGAGACCGTGACCGAGGCGGACCTCTCCCTGCTGGCCACGGCCCTGGCCGAGGCCGCGGGCAGGGCCGCCCCGGCCCTGGGGGCGGCGGCGCAGAGCATTCCCGCGGCACTCGCCAGGCGGTCGGATTTCATGGCCGCGGCGGTGTTCAGCCAGTACCACGCCGAACACGAGATGCTGCGCTACCTGAAGCGGCTGGCCGACAAGGACATCGCGCTCGACCGCAGCATGATCCCGCTCGGCTCGTGCACCATGAAGCTCAACGCCACCGCCGAGATGATTCCGATAACGTTCGATGGCTTCACCGCCATCCACCCGTTCGCGCCGGCCGGGCAGACCGCCGGCTATCGGACCATGATCGCGAAACTCTGCGACCAGCTGTGCGCGATCACCGGCTTCGCCGCGGTCAGCGTGCAGCCGAACGCCGGCAGCCAGGGAGAATACGCAGGGCTGCTTGCGATCCGCGGCTACCAGGCGGCGCGCGGCCAGGGCCACCGCGACATCTGCCTGATCCCGTCCTCGGCGCACGGCACCAACCCGGCGAGCGCGGTGATGGCCGGCTATCGCGTGGTGGTGGTGGGCTGCGACCGCGACGGCAACATCGATATTGCCGACCTGAAGGCGAAGATCGCCCAGCACGCCGACAAGCTGGCGGCGCTGATGGTCACCTACCCCAGCACGCATGGCGTGTTCGAGGAATCGATCCGCGACCTCTGCGAAGCGGTGCACGCGGCCGGCGGCCAGGTCTACATGGACGGGGCCAACATGAACGCGCAGGTCGGGCTGACCAGCCCGGCGACGATCGGCGCCGACGTCTGCCACCTGAACCTGCACAAGACCTTCTGCATCCCGCATGGCGGCGGCGGGCCTGGTGTCGGCCCGATCGGGGTTGCAGCCCACCTCGCGCCGCACCTGCCGAACCACCCGCTCGACCCGGGCGCCGGCCCGGCCACCGGGCCGGGGCCGGTCAGTGCCGCGCCGTTCGGCAGTGCAGGCATCCTCTGCATCTCGTACGCCTACATCGCGATGATGGGGGCCGACGGGCTGACCGAGGCGACCAGGCTTGCGATCCTCAACGCCAACTACATCGCCACCCGCCTGAAGCCCCACTATCCGGTGCTCTACACCGGCGCGGGCGGCATGGTGGCGCACGAATGCATCCTGGACTGCCGCGGCTTCCAGGCCGGCACCGGCGTCAGTGTCGAGGACATCGCCAAGCGCCTGCAGGATTTCGGCTATCATGCGCCGACGATGTCCTGGCCGGTTTCCGGCACGCTGATGGTCGAGCCGACGGAGAGCGAATCGAAGGCGGAGCTCGACCGGTTCTGCGAGGCGATGATCTCGATCCGCGACGAGATCCGCGCGATCGAGGATGGCCGCCTGCCGAAGGACGACGCGCCGCTGAAGCACGCCCCGCACACCGCCGAGGAACTGATGGCCGCCGACTGGACGCACGCCTACTCGCGCGAGGCCGCCGCCTTCCCGCTGCCCTGGGTGCGCGCCGCCAAGTACTGGCCGCCGGTGAAGCGCGTCGACAACGTCCACGGCGACCGCCACCTGATCTGCACCTGCCCGCCGGTCGACGATTACGCGCAGGCAGCGGCATGAGCATCGAGATCGTGCCCATCGCGGCTCAGCATCGCGCGCGGTGGGATGTGCTGTTCGCCGGCTACGCTGCCTTCTACAAGGTCGAGCAGACGCAAGCGATGCGCGACACGGTCTGGGCCTGGCTGATGGACCCCGCGCACGAGGTGAAGGGGCTGGTCGCAATTGCCGGCGGCGAAGTGGTGGGGCTGATCCACTACCGCCCGTTCGCCCGGCCGCTGCGGGCCGCCAGCGGGATTTTCGCCGACGACCTGTTCGTCGATCCGGTGCATCGCGGCGGCCGGGTTGCCGATGCGCTGCTGCTCGCCGTCCACGAGATCGCCCGCAAGGGCGGCCACAGCCTGCTGCGCTGGATCACCGCCGACAACAATTATCGCGGCCGCGGCGTCTATGACCGGCTGGCCACCCGCACCATGTGGATCACCTACGACATGCCCGTCTGACAGCGGCGACGGCCGCCGCGCGGTGACGGCGGCATTCCACCCGGCCGCGCCTTGCCTATACTCCGTTCCATGGCCCTTTCATTCGCGACCTGGAACGTGAACTCGGTCCGCGTGCGGCTGCCGCACGTGCTGGATTTCCTTGCCACGGAACAGCCCGACGTTCTGATGCTGCAGGAGATCAAGGTCGAGACCGGGAAATTCCCACGCCTCGAGATCGCCGGCGCCGGCTACGAGGCGGTGGTGCACGGCCAGAAGAGCTACAACGGTGTCGCCACGCTGCTGCGCCGCGGCCTTGCGCACGATGCCGTCGCAACCCCCGTCTTCGGTGGCCGCGACGATGCGCGCTGCCTGGTCCTGCGTGCCGGCGGGATCACCTTCGCCAACTGCTACTTCCCCAACGGCAACCCGCCCGGGTCGGAGAATTTCGCGTTCAAGCTCGCCTGGACACGGGGCTTCACCGGCTTCGTCGCGCCGCGGATCCGCGCCGGCGAGGCGCTGGTGATCGCCGGCGACATGAATGTCTGCCCCGAGCCGCGCGACTGCGGCGTGCCGGGCGCGGAAGGTGCCGACAGCACCTGCATGCCGCAAAGCCGCGCCGCCTGGCGCGAGCTGCTGTGGCAAGGGTTCACCGATGCGGCGCGCGCGCTCGACCCGCACGGCAACCCCTGGACCTACTGGGACTATCGCAGCGGCGACTGGGAGGCCGACCGCGGCCTTCGCATCGACCACGCGCTGCTTTCCCCCGACATCGCCGAGCGGCTCGCCGGCTGCCGCGTCGCGAAGCGCATGCGCGGGCTTGCCTCGCCGTCGGATCACGCGCCGCTGTTGTGCGTGCTGGAATGATCCGCCGGCCGGGCGTTGCGCGCCCGGCCGGCGACGCGGGCTACTGGCGCACCCGCACGTAGCGCAGCGGGAACCAGTTGTCGGCGAGCTGCACCAGGTCGATGTTCGACCGGGCGGCCCAGATCACCTGCTGCTGGTGCAGCGGGATGTGGCCGACTTCCTCGGCATGGATCTTCGCAGCCTCGCGGATCATCGCCATGCGCTTGTCGAGGTTGGTCTCGGTCGCGATCGCGGTCGTGAGCTGGTCGAACCGCGCATTGCTGTAGTTGCCGACATTGAACTGGCCGCGCACCCCTTCGCGCGTGGCCATCAGGTTGAACATCGCGTTGTGCGCGTCATAGGTCGCGGGCGTCCAGCCCAGCAGATAGAAGCTGGTGTTGTAGCGGGGGCCGAGAATCTCGGCGAAATAGCGGGCACGGGTCTGGGCGTTGAGGTCGATCCGCACGCCGACGCGGGCCAGCATCGCCGCCACCGCCTGGCAGATCGCCTCGTCGTTCACGTAGCGGTCGTTGGGGCAATCCATCGTGACGCGGAAGCCATTGGGGTAGCCCGCCTCGGTCAGCAGGCGCTTGGATGCGTCGGGATCGAACGGGATGCGCCGGTCGAGTTCCTCGTCGAAGCCGTTGATGCCCGGGCCCCACATCAGCCCGGAATTGCGGCTCTGCCCCCGCATCACGCGGGTCCGGATCGCCTCCATGTCGATCGCCTGGTAGAAGGCGCGGCGCACGCGCGCGTCGCGGAACGGGTTCCTGCCGGTGACGTCGCTTTTCACCAGCTGGTCGCGCCACTGGTCGAAGCCCAGGAAGATGGTGCGCAGCTCGGCCTTCTGGTGGATGCGGATATTGGGCGCGGTGGAAAGCCGCTGGGTGTCCTGCGGCGGCACGGTGTAGATCATGTCGATCTCGCCCGACAGCAGCGCGGCGACGCGCGTCGCGTCATTGGCGATGACGTTGAACTGCACCTCGGTCAGGTTGTGCTCGGGCTTGTCCCACCAGTCGGCGTTGGGCCGCAGCACGGTGCGCCGGTCGGGCTCGCGCCCGGCCAGCACGAAGGGACCGGTGCCGTTGGCGTTGCGGGTCGCGAAATTCTCGCTCCGCTGCGTCAGGTCGGCCGCCTGGGTCGCATTGTTCTTCTCGGCCCAGGCCTTCGACATGATGAAGAAGTCGGCGATCTCCTCCAGCAGGATCGGGTTGGGCGCCGCGGTGGTGAACTCGATCGTCAGCGGGTCGATCACGCGCGTGCCGGTGACGGTCGCGAGCTTGGTCGAGACATTGCTGCCCGGCGCCTTGGCGCGCACCACGCTGAAGGCGACATCGTCGGCGGTGAAGGGCGTGCCGTCGTGGAAGCGCACGCCTGGCCGCAGGTGGAAACGCCAGGTGGTGGCGTCCGGCTGCTCCCAGCGCACCGCCAGTGCCGGCTCGATCTTGAGCTCGCGGTCGCGGCGGACCAGCGGCTCGTACATGTTGCCGTTGAAGGTCAGCAGGAAGGTCTCGTTGCGGGCGTAGGGGTCCATCGAGTTGACGTCGCCGTCATTGGCGAAGCGGAAGGTCACCGCGTTCGCGGCAGGCGCCAGCCCGATCGCCGCGATCGCGGCCGCGGCCAGCAGGATGCGTCGCATGGTCGTCTCCCTTGTGGTGTCGTCGGGCAGTGGTCTTGCGCCACGCCCGGCCAGGCCGGGGACAGTAGCGGCAAGCCTTGCCGGCAGGAAGTCGTCGGGTGGCACCCGCGGCGGCGCGGCGGACCCGGGGGAACGATGGCGCCCGAAGCCGCCCGCCTTGATCTCAATGGGTCATCGCCGGCTCAGCCGGCACTCTCCTCCAGCTCGATGTCGAGGATGCCGCCCTGCAGGAACGCCTCGACCCTGGGCTCGTAGGGCGCCGGGTCGAGGCCGTTCGCGGCAAGCCAGCTCTCGGAGTAGTAGCTGTTGGCGTAGCGCTCGCCGGAATCGCAGATCAGCGTCACCAGCGAGCCGGTCTCGCCGGCTTCCGCCATGCGGGCCGCCTGGTAGCACATGGCGATGAAGTTGGTGCCGGTCGAGCCGCCGACGCGCCGGCCCAGCCGGCCCGAGAGCACCCGCATGGCGGCAAGCGACAGCGCATCGGGCACGCGCAGCATCAGGTCGATGACGCCGGGAACGAACGACGGCTCGACCCGCGGCCGGCCGATACCCTCGATGCGCGAGGGCCGCGCGCACACGCAATCGGGGTTGCGCGTGGCATAGCCGTCGAAGAAGGCCGAATGCTCGACATCGGCGACGCAGAGCCGCGTCGCGTGCCGCTTGTAGCGGATATAGCGGCCGATGGTCGCGGTGGTGCCGCCGGTGCCGGCGCTCATCACCACCCAGGCCGGCACCGGGTGGCGCTCGTCACCCAGCTGCTCGAAGATGGATTCGGCGATGTTGTTGTTGCCGCGCCAGTCGGTGGCGCGTTCGGCGTGGGTGAACTGATCCATGAAATGCCCGCCGAGCCGGGCGGTCAGCTCGGCGGATTCGGCGTAGATGCGCCTGCCATCGTCGATGAAATGGCAGTGGCCGCCGTAATGCTCGATGGCGGCGATCTTCTCGGGCGAGGTGGAGCGCGGCATCACCGCATAGAACGGCACGCCGATCATGCGGGCGAAATATGCTTCCGAGACCGCGGTCGAGCCGGACGAGGCTTCCACCACCGCGGTGCCCTCGCGGACCAGGCCATTGCACAGCGCATACAGAAACAGCGAGCGCGCCAGCCGGTGCTTCAGGCTGCCGGTGGGGTGCGTCGATTCATCCTTGAGGTAGAGATCGATGCCTGGAAGTGCCGGCACGTCGAGCTTCCACAGATGCGTATCGGCGGAGCGGCGCTGGTCGGCCTCGATCGCCGCCACCGCCCGGTCGACCCAGCCGCGTGCACTTTCTGCGTCGGTGTTCACCATTTCGTTCCACACACAAAAGGTTGCTGACGTGCAAGCTGGAGGGCGCCATTTGCGATGGCTTCTGCCTGGTTCGCCAGAGTTGGCCGAATCGAGGCCCTCGGTCAACGGCGAGGCGGATGGCTCCCCGCGCGCCCCCGAGGCCGGGCGCCGCACGAAGCACGCCGCGAGGCGGCCGGAGCGGCTAGCGAAGCATCGCGAGCGCGAGGTCGCGATAGATCGCGCTGGCAGCGATCAGCTCCTGCACCGGCACGAACTCGTCGGCGGTATGGGCGGCCGCGAGCGCGCCTGGGCCGAGCACCACGCCGCTGGCACCAAGCGCGCGGAAATGCACCAGGTCGCAGGCGCCCTGGAAACCGCCCGGCTGGTGGTGGGCAACGCCGTGCCGCATCCCGGCGGCGATCGCCGCCGCAACGATCGGGGCATCG
>JADYYZ010000192.1 GCA_020853405.1 Acetobacteraceae bacterium | reverse complement strand
GCCGCACGCGGGCAGTGCTGCGCGCGTGCTGCGGGCGGCGACACGCGATGCGGCGCTGGCGCTCGGCCGCGATGATCTCGGCCGGATCACGCCGGGGGCAACCGCCGACCTGCTGCTGTTCGACCTTTCCGGGCCGCGCTACCAGCCGGTGTGGGACCCGCTGAAGGCGCTGGTCACCAACGGCAGTGCCGGCGACATCGGCATGGTCATGGTCGATGGCAGGATCCTGCTGGCGGACGGCACGATCACCACCACCGATGAAGCGGCGGTGACCCGCCGCGGTGCGGCGGCGATCGCGGGCGCCTGGCAACAGGCCGAGGCGCTGGGAGCGATCCCGCCCGCGATCCGCGCCAGGGCAGCACACTGACCATGGAAGGCGCCAACCCCCGCCGGTCCACGCGATCCAGCGAAATGGAGACGACCATGCGCACCCGGCCCACCCGACGCGCGGTGCTTGCTGCGGCCCTGGCCGCGCCCATCCTGGCGCGCGCGCAATCGCGCCGGGCGCTGCGCCTGATCGTCCCGTTCCCGCCGGGAGGGGCGGTCGACTCGCTTGCCCGGATACTGGGCGAGCGCCTGGCGCCGGTGCTCGACCAGCCAGTGGTGGTCGACAATCGCAGCGGCGCCGGTGGGCTGATCGGCGCGGATGCGGTCGCGAAAGGCCCGCCGGACGGCACGATGCTGGGCATCATCGGGGCCGCGACCTTCGGCGCGGCGCCGGTGCTGCAGCCGAGCATGCCGTTCGATCCGCGGCGCGACCTCACGCCGGTGACCCAGATCACCGACAGCGCGGTGGTGATCGCGGTCAACGCGAGGCACGCCGACGAACGCGGCTGGCACGACCTGCCTGCGCTGCTGGCCTGGGCCAAGCGGAACCCCGGCACGCTCCGGATCGCGTACGCGGGGCCTGCCACCGTCAGCCACCTGGCGCTGGCCGCGATGGCGAAACTCGCCGCGGTCGATATCACCATGGTGCCCTATCGCGGCGGCGCGCATGCGGCGACCGACGTGCTGGCCGGCACCATCGACGGCAGCGCCGACCTGCCCAGCCCGCTGCTGCCACATATCGAGACCGGGCAGATGCGCGCGCTTGCGGTCAGCAGCAGGGCGCGGCTTGCGCTGGCGCCGGCGATTCCCGCGTTCGGCGAGCTCGCCGGCTCGCCGGTCAGTGAGCTCGACATCCGCAGCTGGAACATGATGACGCTGCCGCCCGGCACCCAGGATGGCGAGATCACGCGGCTGCATGCGGCAGTTGTCCGGGTCGCCGGCGAGCCCTCGTTCCGCGAGGCGCTTCGCCCGCTCGCCTACGACCCGGTCACCAGCCCGAGCCCGCAGGCCGCGGCGGCGATGGTCGCCGCCGAGATGCCGCGCTGGCGGCGGCTGGTCGAACTTTCCGGCGCGACTGCCGGCTGACCGCTTCGCGCCGGGGATGCGGGCGGCCGGCCCGCGCACTATGCTGCCGGGGCAGCCTGGACGCGACCGTGAAGGAGCCAGCCCGGTGACGACGATGGAGCACGCCATGGCGGGAACCTGGCCGACACAGGCCACGATCCCGCGCAGGTCGATCATTGCGACGATGCTGGCGCTGCCGATGCTGGGGCCGGCAATGCAGGCCGCCGCCGAGACGGCGCGGGAGATGAACCAGAGCGTCGAGCGTGCGTTCGGGCAGATGCACGCCTCGTTCCCGCGCACCCGCGAGCTCGGCGAGCGCGCGGCCGCCGTGCTGATGTTTCCACGCATCCTGAAGGCCGGCCTCCTGATCGGCGGCCAGACCGGCGATGGCGAACTGCGCGTCCGCGGCGAGGCCACCAGCTACTATCGCCTGGTCGCTGCCAGCTGGGGCCTGCAGGCGGGCGCCCAGGAATACAGCATGGCGATGTTCTTCATGAACGAGGCCGCGCTCCGCTATCTCGACCAGTCGGAGGGCTGGCAGGTAGGGGTCGGCCCCAGCGTCGTGGTCGCCGACCAGAGTTTCGCCCGCAGCGTCACCACCACGACGATCACGCAGGACGTGGTGGTGCTGATCTTCGGCCAGCGCGGGGTGATGGCGGGGCTGGGCGTCGAGGGTTCGAAGATCACCCGCATCACGCTGGAATGACCAGGGTGATCCCGGTCACACCGTGACCCGGGGGCTGCCGTGCTTCACTGCGGCGTGCCGGGCCGGCGCCCGCGCCCCAATCTTTCGCTTCCCGGAGCGCCCGTTTGCCGACCTTCATCCAGCTCAGCGACCTGCACCTGCCCGAACCGGGGGCGTTGCTGTACGGGCTTGACCCGTTTGCCAGGCTCGATGCCGCGATCGCCGACATCCTGGCCAGGCACGGTCCCGGCAGCGCCTGCCCGGTCGATTTCGCGGTTTTGAGCGGAGATCTGGCCGACCGCGGCGATCCCGCCGCCTATCGGGCGCTGGCGGTGCGGCTCGCGCGGCTGCCGTTTCCGTCGCACCTGATGGTCGGCAACCACGATGATCGCGGGGCATTGCTGGCGGCGTTCCCGGCGACGAAGTCCATCGCCGGCGGCTTCATCCAGGATGCGTTCCAGACCGACGCCGGCCGCGTCATCCTGCTCGACACGCTGTGCCCAGGGGCCGCGCATGGCGAGCTCTGTGCCGGAAGGCTGGCCTGGCTCGATACCGAGCTGTCGCGCTCCAGCGGCCCGGTGCTGCTGTTCATGCACCACCCGCCGGTGGCGATCGGCATCGCCTCGATCGACCGGCTGCGGCTTGCCGACGCGGCGGCGCTCCTTGGGGTGCTGGGGCCCTACAAGGCGCGCGTGCGCCATATCTTCTGCGGCCACGTGCACCGGCCGGTGTTCGGCCAATGGCACGGCATGAACTTCAGCGCCGTCCGCGGCCTCGGCCACCAGCTGGCGCTCGACTTCACCGCGACCAGCAATTTCCCCGGCTGCCTGGAGCCGCCCTGCTATGCGCTGGTGCGGGCGAGCGAGGCCGAGCTGGTGGTGCATCTGCACGACTTCCTGGATCGGAGCGCGACCTTTAACCTCTGAGCCGCCCGCCTTCTTCCTGGTGCGGGCGGGAGGGGAACCGCTTGCGCATCGACGCGATCCGGCTGCACGGGCTTGGCGTCTCGGCAAAGACCGTCTGGACCTTCATCGAGGTCGCCACCGCGGATGGGCGCTCGGGCTTCGGCGAGTGCACGCTTTCCGCCCATGAAGCAGCGATGGTGGCCGAGGTCGCGCGGCTTGACCGTGACCTTCGCGGCGAAGATGCGTTCGCGCGCAACCGCATCGCGCGGCTGATCGGGCACGCCCCGGCGGGCCTCGTGCGCCACACCGCGGTCAGCGCGCTCGATCAGGCATTGTGGGATCTCGCCGCCCAGGCGGCCGGCGTGCCGCTGGTGCGGGCGCTGGGGGGTGCTGTGCGCGAGGATGTGCGCCTCTATGCCAACATCAACCGCGGCGTCGAGCCGCGTACGCCCGGGAATTTCGCTGCCTTCGCGCGCCGCGCCGCCGCCCAGGGCTTCACCGCCGTGAAACTCGCCCCGTTCGAGGGGCTGCTGCCCGAGGCGCGCGGCGATGCCGGGTGGGAGGCAACCTACGCGCAGGCGCTGCTGCGCATCCAGGCGGTGCGCGAGGCGGTGCCGGATGCGGCGCTGATGGTCGATTGCCACTGGCGCTTCTCGCCGCCCGATGCCGCGCGCCTGATCCGCGACCTGGCGGCGATCGGCTGCTGGTGGGTGGAATGCCCCGTTTCCGAGGCGCTGCCCGCTGAAATCCGCCGTCTGCGCGGCATGGCGAACGACCGCGGCATGCGGCTTGCGGGCGCCGAAACGCTTTCGGGCCTTGCCCAGTTCCGCCCGCTGATCGAGGCCGGCGCCTATGACGTGCTGATGCCCGACATCAAGTATTGCGGCGGGCACGAGGAGCTGCGCCGCATCGCCGCGCTCGCGGCCAGCGCCGGGATCGAGATCGCGCCGCACAATCCAAGCGGCCCGGTCTGCCACGCGCATTCCGTGCACGCTGCCTGCGCCATCACGAACGTGCCGGCGCTGGAGGTGATGTTCGACGAATCACCGCTTTTCTTCTCGGCGATGCAGGGCACCGTGCCGGCGCTGGATGGCGGCCGGGCACGGCCAGGTGCCGCGCCGGGGCTGGGCTGCGCGCCGGCCCCGGAAGAATTCTCCGCCCACCCCTGGGCGCCGATCGAAAAACCCTTCCAGGACCCGCGCCTGGGCTGACCCACCGACAGGAGAGACCCCAATGATCCAGCGCATCGACATCGAGGGCGGCCGGCTGTGCAACGCCGCCATCCACGGCCGCACCGTTCATCTCGCCGGCCAGGTGCCCGAGGACGGCATCTCCGGCGCCGAGGCCCAGACCGCCAGCGTGCTGTCCGAGATCGACGCCATGCTGGCCAAGGCAGGCACCGACAAGAGCCGCATCCTTTCCGCCCTGGTGGTGCTGGCCGACATCCGCGATGCGCCCGCGATGAACCGCGCCTGGGATTTGTGGGTGGACAAGGTGAACCCACCGGCACGGGCGACGATCGAGGGAAAACTGGTGAACCCCGCCTGGTGCGTGGAGATCATCGTCACCGCCGCGCTGCCTGACTGAACGGGGCCGATTGACCG
>JADYYZ010000191.1 GCA_020853405.1 Acetobacteraceae bacterium | reverse complement strand
CTGGAGGCATTCTCGCACCCGGTGACGATCGTGACCAAGTCGAGCCTGGTGCTGCGCGATCTCGACATCCTGTCGCGCATGGCAGCGCGGAAACTGGCACGCGTCGCGGTCTCCGTCACCACGCTTGATCGTGGCCTCGCACGCATCATGGAGCCGCGCGCGGCAACACCGCTGAGGCGGGTGCAGACGATCGGCGCGATGGTGCGGGCGGGCGTGCCGGCCAGTGTGCTGGCGGCGCCGATGATCCCCGGCATCAACGATGCCGAGCTCGAACGCATCCTGGAGGTCGCGGCCGAGGCGGGGGCGAGCGGTGCCGGCTACATCCTGCTGCGCCTGCCGCATGAATTGCGCGACCTGTTCGGCGACTGGCTTCGCACGCACTTCCCTGACCGTGCCGCGCACGTGCTGAACCTGATCCGCCAGACCCGGTCCGGCGCGCTCAACGATGCGCGCTTCGGCCACCGCCTCATCGGCGTCGGTCCCTATGCCGACCTGCTGCTGGCCCGCTTCGCCCGCGCTGCGCGCAAGCTGCGCCTCGATGCGCCGCGCGACGGGCTCGACTGCACGCAGTTCCGCGTGCCGGCCGCCGCCGCCGCGAACGGCTGCGCCGAACGGCAGATGGCGTTCGCGCTGTAGCGGCAGCGGCAGCGGCCAGGCCGGTCCGGGCTCAGGCTTCCGGCGCCGCGTGCGCGCGCAGGTCGTCCAGGCGCACGACGCCCAAAGTTGCCGCGTGGGTACTGCCCAGCAGCACCGGCGGCGCCTGGCCTGCCTCGAATGCTTCCTGCCAGCGCGCCGCGCACAGGCACCAGCGATCGCCCGGCTTCAGGCCGGGAAAGCCGAACTCGGGACGCGGTGTCGACAGGTCGTTGCCGCGCGCGCGGCTGAATGCAAGGAACGCCTCGGTCATCACCGCGCACACGGTATGCAGGCCGAGGTCACTCGCGTCGGTGTTGCAGCCTCCGTCGCGCAGCCAGCCGGTCAGCGGCAAGGTCGAGCATACCCCGAGCGTGCCCCCCAGCACGTTGCGCGCAGGCCCCCGCCCACCGCCGAAACCGCCAGCATCCATCCGGTTGTCCTCCCCAAGCCCTCGGTGGCAGCATCGCCATCATGCCCGATTTCAGCCTGGAAAGCGCGCATGTCGGCCTGGTTGCCGGCGTTGATGAGGCAGGCAGGGGCCCGCTTGCCGGCCCGGTGCTGGCCGCGGCCGTGATCTTCACCCGGCGCGACCTGCCCGCTGCCCTCGCGCGCCTCGACGACAGCAAGAAGCTCGACGCGGCGACACGGCGCGCCCTGTTCGAGGCACTCCGGGCCTGCGAGGCAGCGCTGGTCGGAGTCGGTGCCGCCAGCAGTACCGAGATCGCGCGGCTGAACATCCTTGGCGCCACCCATCTTGCGATGCGCAGGGCGCTGGCGCACCTGCCGGTCGCACCTTCCGCCGTGCTGGTCGACGGCAACCGGGCGCCCTTCCTGCCCTGCAAGGTGCAGTGCGTGGTCGGCGGCGATGCGAAGAGCCTGTCGATCGCGGCCGCCAGTATCGTCGCGAAGGTGCTGCGCGACCGCGTGATGAGGGCGCTCGACCCGCGCTGGCCGGCCTACGGGTTCGCCGCCAATGCCGGCTATCCGACGCCGGCGCATCGCGCGGCGCTGGCAGCACGCGGCCCCTGTCCGCACCACCGCGCCGGCTTCGCCCCGGTCGATGCGGCGCGCCGCTCGCGGGGCTCCGCCCGCCGCGCCGGGGATTGACGCCGGAATCGTCGCCCGCGCAGTCTCAGCCCCGCCGAGTCGCACAACCGGAGCCGCCGACGACCTTGGGCCACCCGCTCGACCTGCCGCTGGATACCGTGCTGGAAGGCGAATGCATCAGCGCCATGCGCGCGCTGCCGCCGGCATCGGTGCACTGCATCTTCGCCGATCCGCCCTACAACCTGCAGCTCCAGGGCGCGCTTTTCCGCCCCGATAATTCCGAGGTCGATGCGGTCGATGACGAGTGGGACCGGTTCGCCGACTTCGACGCCTATGACCGGTTCACGATGCAATGGCTGCACGAGGCACGGCGCCTGCTGCGGACCGACGGCACGATCTGGGTGATCGGCAGCTACCACAACATCTTCCGTATCGGCCGCATCCTCCAGGACCTGAATTTCTGGATCCTGAACGACATCATCTGGCGCAAGTCGAACCCGATGCCGAACTTCCGCGGCCGGCGCTTCACCAACGCGCACGAGACCCTGATCTGGGCGGCGCATGGCAAGGCGAGCCGCCACCGCTACAACCACGATGCGATGAAGGCGCTGAACGATGGGCTTTCGATGCGCAGCGACTGGCTGATTCCGCTTTGCACCGGGCCTGAGCGGCTGCGCGACGAGGATGGCCGCAAGCTGCATCCCACCCAGAAGCCCGAGGCGCTGGTGGCGCGCGCGCTGCTTGCCTCTACCGAACCGGGCGAGGTCGTGCTCGATCCCTTCTTCGGCAGCGGCACCACCGGCGCGGTGGCGCGCCGGCTGGCACGCCGCTTCATCGGCATCGAGCAGGATCCCGGCTATGCCGCACATGCCCGCCTGCGCATTGCCGCGGTCGCGCCGATCGCCGAACACCTCGCCACCACGCCCGGCAAGCGGGCAGCACCGAAAATACCCTTCAGCGCGGTGATCGAGGCGGGGCTGCTTGGCGCCGGCGACGTGCTGCGCGATGCCTCGGGGCGGCTGAGTGCGACGATTGCCGCCGATGGCAGCCTGTTCTGCCCGCACGCGCGGGGCTCGATCCACCAGGTCGGCGCGCGGCTGACCGGGGCGCCGAGCTGCAATGGCTGGACCTTCTGGCACTACGAGGAAGCAGGGAT
>JADYYZ010000190.1 GCA_020853405.1 Acetobacteraceae bacterium | reverse complement strand
GCGGTCTGGACCAAGTGGGTGCCGGCCGGCAACAAGCCGGTGCGGGCCTGCGTGCAAAGCGCGCTGGCCACGCCCCAGATGCTGGTCGAGATCAAGGTGACGGCCTGCAAGTAGGAGGCTGCAAAAAAGGGGCTGCAAGCAGGGGGGTTCGCGCAAGGCCGCCGCGCCGATCCCCCTGTCCCGTCCAGGCGCGGGGGAAGGGGGAGGCGGGGCGCTACGGCGCCGCGGGTTGATCCAGCAGGCGCGCGACCAGCGTGTCGATCTCGCGCGCGATGCCGGCTTCGGCCAGCGCTTCGCGCACGGCGCGGCGGGCGCGGGTGAAATGCTGGGCCGGCAGCCGCACGGTGGCGGCAAGCGATGCGGCGCGCGCGCCGGCCTCGGCCAGCGCCGTGTGCGTGGCGTTGCGCCGGTCGAATTTTGGGATCGGCAGCTCCCAGACCACCTTGTCGAAATCGCGCGCGCCCCATTGGCCGCGTGACTGCATGTGTTGGATGCGTGCACGCACCGCTTCGCTGTTCAGGATCGCGACCAGATACTCAGCTTCGTGCGGTGTGGTCACTGGTGCCCAGTACAGTTTGTGCTCGCAGATAGCGTCACCGTCCTCCAGGACTGCGCTCGCGCAGTGCGTTCCGGAAGCAGCATAGATTACCCGTCGTCCCTTCGCCGGAAACTGCACGGAAAGCGCGCTGTTGAAATCGAGCCGCCGCAGTAGCGTCATCTTGAGGGTGCCGGCGGGATTGCGTTCGCTGTGTCGCGCCCAATCCCGCTCCACTGATCGCAACCACTCTGCGACCCGCGGATAGCCCGCGCGTGCAGCGGCGGCGGCATCCATCACCTCCGCCCGCGTGCCCTGCATGCGCACCGGAATCACCGCCGTCAGCGGTTCCAGCAGGCGAAAGGGCAACAGGGTTTCGCCCAGGTGCAGCGGCCGCAGCATCTCGGCCTCCACCGGGCCGCGCGGCGGCGCCAGGTCGCGCCAGGGGCGCTTGTCCAGCCCGCTCGTGCGTCCCTCGACCAGCGGCGCCGCCGCCGACTGGCCAAGCCGGCCGGGTGCAGCGACCTTCTCCACCACGAAGAAACGGCGCGGGAACACAGTGGCCCCATTGCGGAAGAGCTTGCGATAGAAACTCTCGCGGAATTCCGGCCCGCGCGGCCAGGGCACGCATGCTTCGCGCAGCGCCGCGCGTGCCTCGCCGGCCGAGGCATCGCGCCGCGGCAGGCTGCCCTTGAACGCAATCACAGTGGCAGGCAGCGGACCCGCGGCCTCGCGCCGCGCCACCAGCACGCTGGCCGGCACCGGGAACAGCGGCTGCACATCCTCGTCGAACGCCATCGCCGCGACGAACCGGCATGACGCCGAGGCGAAGTCGCCGCCACGCAGGCCGGCGAAGGCCGGGCGGTTCAGCGCCGCATAGGGCATCACGAACGCGATCGTGCCGCCGGGCTTCAGATAGAGCTCCACCGCGCGGGCGAAGAACAGCGCCGAAAGGTCCTGCTGCGTGGCGAGCTTGCCGCCGGCCCAGAGTTTCCGCGCCCGCGATGCATCGCGCACGCGGCCCTGCAAGGCAGGCGAGAGGTGGCGGAACGCAACCCATGGCGGGTTGCCGATGACCACGTCGGCCCGCTGGTCGGGGCGCGACAGCCACAGCGGCCGCAGCAGGTTGCGCAGCACGAAGGCCCAGATGCCGTTGCGCCCCGCCGCATAGAGGTCCTGGACCTGGGCGAACACCTGCGCCATGCCCTCGGCATCGCCGGGCGCGATCGCAGGATTGCGCCTGAGCAGCGCCAGGAACGCTGCCCGCCCGTCGCTGCGCGGCAGCAGGGCATCGAATTCGGAAAGCCCATGGTCGAACGCCGCCTGCTGTTCGGCAAAGCCCACCGGCACGCTGAGCGGCGGCGCCCCCGGCACCTCGACCGAAAGGTCGCGCGTGCCGGCAAGGCTGCGCAGGTTCCATTGCAGCGCATCGCCCAGGAACACCGGGATCACGAACGCCGGCGGGCGGTCGGCGACACGATCGGCGATCGCCAGCAGCCAGGTGACGCGGGCGAAGATCACCGCCACCGGATGCACATCGATGCCGCGCACCTGCGCCATCGCCGCGCGCAAGGCGCGCGCGCGGTCCCAGCCCGCCCGATCGGCCGCTTCCATCAGCCGGCGCAGCGCATGGAACAGGAACGTGCCGCTGCCGCAGGCCGGGTCCAGCACGCGCATCACGAGCGGGGCGTCGATCACATCCGCCACCACCCGCGCGGCCAGCCAGTCGGGCGTGTAGTATTCGCCCAGCTCGTGCCGCTCGGCCGGGTCGATCAGGCTTTCGTACAGCGCCTTCAGCACATCGGCCTGCACGTCGTGCAGGCGGAAGCGGGCGGTCTGGCGGGCCAGCCGGCGCACCAGGTCGGGCCCACCCTCGGCGTGCAGCACCCAATCGAAGAAGTCGCTTTCGACGGCGCCGGCAATGCCGATTTCGGCCAGCGCCCGGCCCGACAGCAGATCGGCCGGATTGTCGGCCGGCACGTCGAGGACGCGGGCCGCGATGGTCTTGGCCAGCACGGTCAGATAGGTGTGCTGGACGAACAGCGCATCGCTGCCGACATCGGCGCCGTAGGCCTCGCGCAGCTGGGCTTCCCATAGGCCGCGCTTCAGCGCTGCCTCGGGGTGGGTGCGCATCGCCGCCCACATCGCCGCCAGCGCGCGCACGGCGCCGCGATAGGCCAGGCTCTCGCGCCCCAGCTCGTTGCGGATGATGGCAGGCTCGGGCCGCAGGTCATCCTGGACCGCGATCGCGGCATCCAGCCACTGCAGGAAGGCTTCCGCCTGGTCGGGCCTTGGCGCGTGCCGGCCGAGCTCGATCAGGCCGCCGGCGTCGTCGCGCTGGAAGGCGATGAACAGCGCGCCATCGCCGGCGATGCCGAGCGCGCGGCGCCCGACATCGCGCTCGACCTCGGCCAGGTAGTCGGGCAGCCGCCGGTCGACATCGCCGCGTTCGGCGGCAAGGTCGTGCTTCCACTCGAACACCACGGCGCCGAACAGCGTGTCGATGCGGCCCCGGATGCGGGTTCGCCAATCCTCCT
>JADYYZ010000189.1 GCA_020853405.1 Acetobacteraceae bacterium | reverse complement strand
TTCAAGCGGCTGATGGCCTATTCCTCGATCGGCCATGTCGGCTACGCCCTGATCGGGCTGGCCGCCGGCGGGCAGTCGGGCCTGCGCGGCGTGCTGATCTACATGGCGATCTACCTGTTCATGAACGCCGGCACCTTCACCTGCATCATCTCGATGCGCCGCCCCGACGGCCGCGCGGTCGAGGGCATCGACGACCTGGCCGGGCTCGGCCGCACCGATCCCGCGATGGCGCTGGCGCTTGCGATCTTCATGTTCTCGATGGCGGGCATCCCGCCGCTTGCCGGGTTCTTCGGCAAACTCTACGTGTTCCTGGCCGCGGTCGAGCAGGGGATGTGGGCGCTTGCCGTGATCGGCGTGCTGACCAGCGTGGTCGGCGCCTTCTACTACATCCGCGTCGTCAAGCTGATGTATTTCGATGCGCCGGAGGCATCGTTCGTCGCGCGCACGCCCTCGGTCAGCCTGGTGATGGCGGGCACGGCTGCCTTCACGCTGCTGTTCTTCGCGCTGCCCGCGCCGCTGGTGGGTGCCGCCCAGGCAGCGGCGGCCTCGCTCCTGGCAGGATGAGCCTGCCGCCTGGCTGGCGGCTTGCCAGGGTCGAGGCGACGCCCAGCACCAACGCCGACCTGGTGGCCGAGGCGCTTCGCGGCGCGCCC
This sequence comes from Acetobacteraceae bacterium, assembly GCA_020853405.1. Taxonomy (GTDB): domain Bacteria; phylum Pseudomonadota; class Alphaproteobacteria; order Acetobacterales; family Acetobacteraceae; genus JADYYZ01. Next base: position 8,568 of record JADYYZ010000189.1, on the reverse strand, counting down.
GAGGGCAGCGCGCTGCTCGCCGATACCCAGCTGGCGGGCCGCGGGCGGCAGGGGCGTGCCTGGCACAGCCCCGCCGGCAACCTCCATCTGTCGGTGATCCTGCGCCCCGCCTGCGCCGCGGCGGCGGCCGGCCAGATCGGGCTGGTCGCGGCGATCGCGGTCGCCGACCTGCTGGCCGGGCTTGGCATCGCGGCCCGCCTGAAATGGCCCAACGACGTGCTGGTCGATGGCGCCAAGATCGCCGGCATCCTTGTCGAGTCGGCGCTGGATGAGGCGGCGGTGGCCTGGGTCGTGGTCGGCATCGGGCTGAACGTGCTGAGCCATCCCGCCGATGCGGGCCAGCCCGCGACCTCGCTCGCCGCGATCGCCGGGCGCGACCGGCTGCCCGCGGTGCCGGCGATCGCGGGTGCGCTGCTCGGCGATCTCGGGCGGCGCTACGATGCCTGGCGAGTCGCCGGGTTCGCTGGCCTGCTGCCCGCGTGGCGGGCACTCGGGCCGGATCCGGGCACGCCCTTGCGCATTGCCGACGGGGCGCAGGCGATCATGGGCGCGTTCCACGATCTTGATCCGGATGGCGCGCTGGTGCTTGAAGTCTCGCCCGGCCGGTTCCGCCGCATCCTGGCGGGCGACGTGCGGGCGAGCTGAATCCGGGGTCCCATGTTCCTGGCGATCGATGCAGGCAATACCAACGTCGTCGCCGCGGTGCACGACGGCGAAACCTGGCGCGGCCAGTGGCGCATCGCCACCCAGCCCGAACGCACCGCCGACGAGTACGCGGTCTGGCTGCTGACGCTGTTCCAGCTGGCGGGGATCGGGCCCGCCGACATCGACCGGGCGGCGCTCGGCACCGTGGTGCCGCCGACGCTCTATCCGCTGCGGCGGCTGTGCCGCGACCGCTTCGGGATCGAGCCGCTGGTCGCGCGCGCCAGCGCCGACCTGCACTGGGGTTTCGAGATCCGCACCGACAACCCCGCCGAGGTCGGGGCCGACCGGCTGCTGAACGCGCTCGCCGCGCAGCATCGCTACGAAGCGCCGGCGATCGTGATCGATTTCGGCACCGCGACCACCTTCGACGTGGTCGATGCCGACGGCGCCTATATCGGCGGCGTGATCGCGCCCGGCGTCAACCTGGCGATGGAGGCGCTGCACCGCGCCGCCGCCCAGCTGCCGCGCATCGCCTTCTCGCGCCCGCAGCTGGTGATCGGGCGCAGCACTGTGCCGGCCATGCAGTCGGGCATCTTCTGGGGCTATGTCGGCGCCATCGAGGGCATCGTCAGGCGGATCGAGGGCGAGTACGGGCGCGCGATGAGCGTGATCGCGACCGGCGGGCTCGCGCCGCTGTTCGCCACCGGCGCGCCGGTGATCCGCCATGTCGATCCCGACCTCACGCTGCTCGGGCTGATGGAGCTCGCCCGGCGCAACCCGACCCTGGGGCGCCGGGCGTGAGCGCCAAGGGAGATCTTGCCTTCATCCCGCTCGGCGGCACCGGCGAGATCGGGATGAACATGAACGTCTATCGCTGCGACGGCGCGCTGCTGGCGATCGATTGCGGCATCGGCTTCGGCGACGCGGCGAACCCCGAGGTCGAGGTGATGATGCCCGACCCGGCCTGGCTGGTCGCGCGCAAGGCGCAGCTCAGGGCGCTGGTGATCACGCACGCGCACGAGGACCATATCGGCGCCATCGCCTGGACCTGGCCGCTGCTCGGCTGCCCGGTCTATCTGTCGCCCTTTGCGCTGGCGGTCGCGAAGCGCAAGCTGGCCGAACGCGGCATCACCGGTGCACGGCTGCTGCCGCTGGCGCCCGGCACCCGCATCGAGCTTGCCCCCTTCACGATCGAGGCGATCCATGTCGCGCACTCGATCCCCGAGGCATATGCGCTTGCCATCCGCACGCCGCACGGGGTGGTGCTGCACACCGGCGACTTCAAGCTCGACCCCGATCCGCTGATCGGGCCGCCGACCGACGAGGCGGCGCTGGCCGCGCTCGGCGAGGAAGGTGTGCTGGCGATGGTCTGCGACAGCACCAACGCACTGGTCGAGGGGCATTCCGGTTCCGAGGCCGATGTGCGCCGAAGCCTCGCGGCCCTGGTCAGGGGGCTTTCGGGGCGGGTCGCGGTGACCTGCTTCGCGACCAACGTCGCCCGTGTCGAATCGGTGGCGCTGGCGGCGAAGGCCGCCGGCAGGCGGGTGGTGATGGCGGGCCGGTCGCTGCGCAACATCGTCGCGGCCTCTGCCGAGACCGGCTATCTCAGGAAACTGCCGCCCTTCATCGAGGAGCAGGAGGCGGGCTACCTGCCCGACGATGCGCTGCTGCTGCTGTGCGCCGGCAGCCAGGGCGAGCCGCGGAGCGCGCTTGCCCGCCTTGCCGCCGACAGCCATCCGCACCTGGCGGTGGGCGAGGACGACACGGTGATCTTCAGCAGCCGTGTCATCCCCGGCAACGAACGCGCCATCATGAAGGTGCAGGACGATTTCGCACGCCGCGGGGTGCGGGTGATGACGGCCGAGGACCATGCCGTGCACGTCTCCGGCCACCCCGCGCGCGACGAGCTGCGCCGCATCTACCGGCTGGTGAAGCCGCGCTTCTCGGTGCCGACGCACGGCGAATACCGCCACATGGCCGAACACGCGGCCCTGGCCGAGGAGGCGGGGGCCGAAACCATCATCCTGGAGGATGGCGACGTGCTGCGGCTTGCGCCCGGCGGCCTGAAGGTGGTCGATTCGGCCGAAGTCGGGCGGCTCGCGGTCGATGGCGAGCGGCTGCTGGCACTTTCCGGCGCGGCATTGGCGGCGCGGCGCAGGATGCTGGTGAACGGCGCGGTGATGGCAAGCCTGGTGCTTGACGGGTCGGGGCGGCTGCTGGCGCCGCCCGCGGTCAGCGCGCCCGGCCTGTTCGATGACGAGCGCGAGGTGGCAGCGCTGGCGGCCCGCCTCGGCGCGGCGGTGGGCGACCTGCCTGGCGCGATCCGCCGCGACGACGACGCACTGCGCGAGGCGGCGCGCGGCGCGCTGCGCCGGGCCGTGAACCAGGAACTGCACAAGCGGCCGGCGGTGGAAGTGCATCTGCTCAGGGTTTCGGTGTGATCCGGGGGCGCTGAGGCATGGGCATCGCCACCCTGGTTGCCCTCTATTTCGTGGTCTGGTGGCTCGCGCTGTTCGTGGTGCTGCCGTTCGGCACGCGGCCGCGCGATGCGACGCCGGAGGAGGGCGGCTGGCGCGGCACGCCGGAGCGGCCGTACATGGCGCGCAAGCTGCTGGCGACGACGGTGCTCGCCGCCGTGATCTGGGGCCTCGTGTGGTACCTGACCGAGACCGACTGGTTCGGGGTTCGCGAGGGACTGTAGCCGCTGCCCACGGTGCGTGCATATCGCTCGGGCCTGCCCATTTCGCAGGCATTTCCTGTCTGGGCATCGAAAAAAACCGCGCCGCCCGCGCATTTCGCGCTTGCGAGATGGCAGCGGGCGGCGCGACCATTGATCTGTGGAAAGGGTTTCCCTTTCCCCCGCCGTGTGACCGGCGTTTCCTCCCTAAACTCGGGGCCGCGTTCAGGAACGCGGCCCTTTTCTTTGTTAGCTGATCGGCAATGGCGTGTCACGCAAAATTCTGTCGTGGCGCCAGGAATCCCCGACCGGTTATTGCTGCATCTGCGAATGAAACGTGCCGCATCGCTCGGGCCGGTTGCCGCCCTGCTGGCTGCGGTGCCGCTCGCCTGCTGGCCGGGCCAGCCGGCCGCCGGCCAGCCGCGCCTGTCCGCCGAGGAGTGCGGGCGTGTGGTCGCGCACGTGCCGGATGCCTCGGTCGCCTACCAGCCGGGCACCGACGTGCTGGGCAGGCAGGTGGCGCCGGCCGATCTCGCGCCCGCGCCCACGGTCCTGCCGCCGGTGCTGGGCTTCGTGCTGTCGGTTGACCTCGCGCGCCGGCTCGCCCTGCCGCCCGGGCTCGATGCCGACCTGCCGATCGGCATCGTCACCATCGAGGGCAATCAGCTGCGTTTCAACGGCCAGCCGATCGGCAGCGATGCCGAGGCGGGGCTCGCCGCCGCCTGTGCCGCGGCCCGTGCTTCCGCCAGTGCCTCCGCCCGCACCCCCGCCCCCGGCCGCGCAGGCGCCCCCGCCGCAGCCATGGGCCCTCGCCGCTAGCCCTGCACGCCGCCCGCGCATAAAGTCCGCCGCCCTGGACGAAAGGCGGCGTTTGCGCATGCGACTCTCGAAATATTTCCTGCCGACGCTCAAGGAGAACCCGGCCGAGGCGCAGATCGTCTCGCACCGGCTGATGCTGCGCGCGGGCCTCGTGCGCCAGCAGGCCGCCGGCATCTATGCCTGGCTGCCGCTCGGCTTTCGCGTGCTGAAGAAGATCGAGGCGATCGTGCGCGAGGAGCAGGACGCGGCCGGGGCGCAGGAAGTGCTGATGCCCACCATCCAGCCGGCCGAGCTGTGGCAGCAATCGGGCCGCTACGACGACTACGGCAAGGAGATGCTGCGCATCACCGACCGCCACGACCGGCCGATGCTGTACGGGCCGACGAACGAGGAGATGATCACGGAAATCTTCAAGGACGGCGCGAAGAGCTACCGCGACCTGCCGAAGAACCTCTACCACATCCAGTGGAAGTTCCGCGACGAGGTGCGGCCGCGCTTCGGCGTCATGCGCGGGCGCGAGTTCCTGATGAAGGACGCCTATTCGTTCGACGCCGACTACGAGGGCGCGGTGGTCAGCTACCGCGCGATGATGCTGGCCTACATGCGCACCTTCCAGCGCCTGGGGCTGAAGGCGATCCCGATGCAGGCCGATTCAGGCCCGATCGGCGGCGATCTCAGCCACGAGTTCATCATCCTGGCGGAAACCGGCGAGAGCGAGATTTTCTACGATTCCGACTTCGAGACGGTGGACTGGGTGAAGGGTGGCTATGGCTACACGCCCGCAAGCCTGGAGAAATTCTTCGCCGAGATGACCGCGCGCTACGCCGCCACCGACGAGAAGCACGACAAGGCAGCGTGGGAGAAGGTGCCGCAAGCCCGCCGCCGCACCGGGCGCGGGATCGAGGTCGGGCACATCTTCTATTTCGGCCAGAAATACTCGGCACCGCTCGGCCTCACGCTCGCCGGCCCCGACGGCAGGCCGATCATCCCGCACATGGGCAGCTACGGCATCGGCGTATCGCGCCTGGTCGGCGCCGTGATCGAGGCGTGCCATGATGCCAACGGCATCGTCTGGCCCGACCCGGTCGCGCCGTTCCGCTGTGCGATCCTGAACCTGAAGCCCGGCGATGCGGCGTGCGCTGCGCTGTGCGAGCGCCTGTACCGCGCCATCCCGGAGGCGCTGCTCGACGACCGCGACGAGCGTGCCGGCGTCAAGTTCGGCGATGCCGACCTGATCGGCCTGCCCTGGCAGGCGATCGTCGGGCCGCGCGGCGCCGCCGCCGGCCGGGTCGAGCTGAAGCGCCGTGCCGGCGGCGAGCGCCAGGAACTGTCGCTGGAGGATGCGCTGGCGAAGCTGCTGGGCTGAGGCGCCGGTCCGTGCTGTCCTTCCGCCGCGGCGCCGCCTGAATGTTCACCCCGTTCGAACGCATGGTCGCCTTCCGCTACCTGCGCGCGCGCCGCGCGGAAGGCTTCATCAGCGTGATCGCCTGGTTCAGCTTCATCGGCATCGCGCTCGGGGTCGCCACGCTGATCATCGTGATGAGCGTGATGGGCGGCTTCCGGGTCGAGCTGCTGGGCAGGATTCTCGGCCTCAACGGCCATATCGGCGCGTTCGCGGTGAGCGGGAACCTCACCGGCTACGAGGCGCTCGCCCAGCGCATCCGCAGCGTGCCCGGCGTGGTCGGCGCGACCCCCCTGGTCGAGGGCCAGGCGCTGGCCACCGGCCCGGAGGGCGGGGCCGCCGGCGTGCTGGTGCGCGGCATGGCGCCCGACCAGATGCGCGCACGCCGCATCCTCGCCGACAACATCATCGAAGGCTCGCTCGATCGGTTCGACGGCGACGATGCGATCGTGATCGGCACGCGGCTTGCGCAGCGCTTCCGCATCGGGCCGGGCGACCGCCTGACCCTGGTCTCGCCGCAGGGCATGTCCACCGCCTTCGGCACGGTGCCGCGCATCCGCGCCTACCGCGTGGTCGCGACCTTCGATATCGGCATGTACGAGTACGACAACGGCTTCGTGTTCCTGCCGCTGGCCGCCGCCCAGGTCTATTTCCAGCTGCCCGACGCGGTCACCCAGATCGAGATCTTCGTCGATCATCCCGACAATGCGCGCCGCATCGGCCGCGCCATCCGCGATGCCCTGCCCGACGCGCCGATCCGCCTGGTCGACTGGACCCAGGCCAACAGCGCCTTCTTCGCGGCGGTGCAGGTGGAACGGAACGTGATGTTCCTGATCCTGTCGCTGATCATCCTGGTCGCCGCCTTCAACATCATCAGCAGCCTGATCATGCTGGTGAAGGACAAGACGCGCGCGATCGCGGTGCTGCGCACGATGGGGGCGACACGCGGCGCGGTGCTGCGCATCTTCCTGATGTGCGGGGCGGCGATCGGGGTGATCGGCACGCTGCTCGGCTTCGTGCTGGGGGTCGTGTTCACGCTGAACATCGAGGCGATCCGCGAGGCGCTGCAGACCCTGCTCGGCACCCAGGTGTTCCAGGCCGAGGTCTACTACCTGACCAGGTTGCCGGCGGTGCTGAACTGGCGCGAGGTCTCGCAGGTGCTGGCGATGGCGCTCGGGCTGTCGCTGCTCGCCACCATCTACCCCGCCTGGCGCGCTGCCTCGCTCGACCCGGTCGAGGCGCTGCGCAGTGAGTAGCGAACCGGCGCTCGAGATCGCGGGCATCGCCAAGGCGTTCCGCACCGGCGATGGCGTGCTCGAGATCCTCCGCGATGCCTCGCTGCTGCTGGCGCCGGGCGAGATGGTGGCGCTGGTCGCGCCGTCCGGCGCCGGCAAGTCGACGCTGCTGCACATCGCCGGCCTGCTGGAGGGTGCCGATCGCGGCCGTGTCGTGGTTTCCGGCCAGGATGCCAGCGGCGCGGCCGATTCCCGGCGCACCCTGCTCCGGCGCGAGCGGATCGGCTTCGTCTACCAGCAGCACCAGCTGATGATGGAGTTCTCGGCGCTGGAGAACGTGGTGCTGCCGCAGATGATCCGCGGGCAGGGCCGGCGCCAGGCGGCGGCGCGGGCGGGGGAGCTGCTGGCGAACCTGGGCCTTGCCGCGCGGAACAACCACCGCCCGCAGAAACTTTCCGGCGGCGAGCAGCAGCGGGTCGCGATCGCGCGCGCGCTGGCCAACCGGCCGGCGGTGATCCTGGCCGACGAGCCGACCGGCAACCTCGACCCCGACACCGCGGATGCGGTGTTCAACGAGCTGCTAGCGGCGGTGCGGGGCGAAGGCGCGGCCGCGCTGATCGCCACCCACAATCCGGCCCTTGCCATGCGCTGCGACCGCACGGTCACATTGGACCACGGCCGAGTCGTGGAGGTGGCGCGCTGATGGCCTTCGAGGCGGGTTTCGTGCATCTGCGCTGCCATTCCGCCTATTCGCTGAGCGAGGGCGCGATCAAGCCCGACCGGCTCGCGGAGCTTGCCGCCCGGCACGGCATGCCGGCGGTGGCGATCACCGATACGTCGAACCTGTTCGGCGCGCTGGAATTCTCGGCCGCCTGCATGGGCAGGGGCGTGCAGCCGATCCTGGGCTCGGTGCTGGGGCTTGCGCGCACCGACCAGCCGCGTGCCGATCCCGATCCGCTGGTGCTGCTGGCCAAGGACCCGGCCGGGGTCGCCAACCTGATGCGGCTCTCCTCGGCCTCGTTCCTGGAGGCGCCGGCCGGTGCCCTGCCGCAGCTCGGGCTTGACCGGCTGTGCGCGCATGCGGGCGGGCTGATGCTGCTGACCGGCGGCGCCGAGGGACCGCTGGGAAGGCTGCTCGGCGAGGGCCAGGGGCCGGCTGCGGAAGCGCTCGCCCGGGCGCTCCGGGAGGCGTTCGCCGACCGCATGGCGATCGAGTTGCAGCGCCACGGCACCGAGGCCGAGCGCGCCAGCGAGCCGGCCCTGGTCATGCTCGCCGATCGCCTCGGCCTGCCGCTGGTCGCCACCAACGACTGCTTCTTCGCCGACGCCGCGATGCACGAGGCGCACGACGCGCTGCTCGCGATCGCCGCCGGCAGGCCGCTCGCCTCGTCCGACCGGCGGCGGGTCACGCCGGAGCACTGGTTCAAGAGTGCCGCGCTGATGCGCGAGACCTTCGCCGACCTGCCGGAGGCCTGCGACAACACGCTGGCGATCGCGCGCCGCTGTGCCGCGACCGCGGAGACCCGCAAGCCGCTGCTTCCCGTGAGCCCGAAGGTACGCCCCGGCATGACCGAGGCCGAGACCGTGCGCGCGATGGCAGGCGAGGGGCTGGAGCGTCGGCTGGTCGAACAGGACATCCCCATCTCCGACCGCGCGCGCTACCGCGAGCGGCTCGACTACGAGCTCGGCGTCATCGAGACGATGGGTTTCGCCGGCTATTTCCTGATCGTCGCCGACTTCATCCAGTGGGCGAAGGCGCAGGCGATCCCGGTGGGGCCGGGGCGCGGGTC
>JADYYZ010000188.1 GCA_020853405.1 Acetobacteraceae bacterium | reverse complement strand
ATGCCGAGGCCGAGGAACGACAGCGAGGTCTCGCTGATGATCATCACCGGGATCGCGAGCGAGGCGGCGGCGATGATGTGGCTGGAGAAGGTCGGCACCATGTGGCGCAGCACGATGCGCAGGCGCGAGGCGCCGGCCAGCCGCGCGGCCAGCACGAAATCCTCCTCGCGCAGCGACAGGAATCGGCCGCGCACCTCGCGCCCCAGCGTCGTCCAGCCGACCAGGGAAAGGATCACCGTGATCGCGAAGAACACCTGGGTCGGCGACCAGTCGCGCGGCAGCGCCGCCGACAGCGCAAGCCAGATCGGAATCGTCGGCACCGACTGCAGCAGCTCGATCAGCCGCTGGATCACCTGGTCGGTCAGCCCGCCGAGATAGCCCGACAGCCCGCCCAGCAGCACGCCGAGCACGGTCGAGAGCGCGACCGCGATCAGCCCGACCGTCATCGAGGTCTGGGTCGCGTGCATGATGCGCGAGAACTGGTCGCGCCCCAGCCGGTCGGAGCCGAGCAGGAAGATGCGTTCGGCCTGGTCGCGCGGGCCGACCAGGTGGGTGTTCAGCGTGAACAGGCCGAGCACGCTGTACGGCTCGCCGGCCGTGAAGAACCCGACGCGCACCTTGCGCGTGGCATCGGTCTTCCATTCCATGCGCAGCGTCACCGGGTTGCGCCTGCCGACGATGCCCGCGACCCAGGGATCGAACGACCCCTGGTCGAACAGGTGCAGCGCCTGGACCGGCACGAAGGCCTGGCGGGCGTCGGTGCGTTCCGGATCCTGGGTCGAGAAGAAGGCAGGGCAGAGCACGATCGCATACAGCACCAGCAGTACCAGCAGGCTCGCCATCGCCAGCTTGTGCCGGCGGAACCGCCACCACACCAGCGTCCAGTTCGAGGCGACCGAGACCCGTTCCTCGGCCGCCGAGGCTGCGGGAAGAGCGTCGGCGTCGGCCATCACTGCTCCATCCGGATGCGTGGGTCGAGCAGCGCCAGCAGGATATCGGACAGCAGCGTGCCGATGATGGTCAGGAACGAGTAGATCAGCAGGATGCCGCCGGCCAGGAACATGTCCTGGTTGGTCAGCGCCCGCAGCAGCAGCGGCCCGATATTGGGCAGGTTCATCACCGTGGCAACGATCAGGCTGCCGGAGAACAGCTGGGGCAGGTACCAGCCGATGGTGCTGACCAGCGGGTTCAGCGCGAGCCGCACCGGATAGCGCAGCACCAGCCGCCATTCGCCCATGCCCTTGGCGCGCGCGGTCTCGACATAGGGCTTGTTCAGCTCGTCGAGCAGGTTGGCGCGCATGATCCGGGTCAGCCGCGCGGTGCCGGCAACCCCCAGCACGATCGACGGCAGCCAGATATGCGCCAGCAGGTCCATCGCGCGCGCCATCGACCACGGCGCATCGACGAACTCGGGCGAGAACAGGCCGGTGACGCTGACATCGAAATAGGCGAAGGCCACCCACATCAGCACCAGCGCCAGCATGAAGTTGGGGGTGGCGACGCCGACATAGTTGATGACGGTGAACAGGTAGTCGAGGATCGAGCGCGGGTGGGTGGCCGAGTAGATGCCGGCCGGGATCGCGATCACCCAGGTCAGCACGAACGAGAACGCCGCCAGCGCCAGCGTCAGCCCGAGCTGTTCCATGATCAGCTCGGCGTTCGGGCGCTGATATTCCAGGGACAGTCCCAGGTTGCCCTGGAACAGGTTGCCCATCCAGCGCGCGTACTGGGCGAGAAAGGGCAGATCGAGCCCGTAATCGTGGCGCATCGCCTGCAGCTGCTCGGGGCTGATCGAGGTGCCCGACGACGCGAGCGTGGCGACATAGGCGGTCAGGAAGTCGCCGGGCGGCGCCTGGATGATCACGAAGATGATGAACGAATAGACCAGCAGCAGCAGCGGCAGCAGCAGCAGGCGCTGGCCGATATAGCGGATCATGCGCGTCCGGCCGGGGCAGCCTGGTCAGCCGCGCGCCCGGCCGGCCGCAACGCTGCCCGCCGAGGAGGGGCTGCCGGCAGGAGCGGGAACGCGGCGGCGGTCGGGGAAGGCAGCGCCTCGCGCCGCCTTCCCGCCCTGGTGGCCACCCTGGCGCTCAGCGTGCCAGGAAGAACTGCTCGGTCCTGGCGTTGCCCGGGCTGCGCAGCGGCCAGTCATTGCCGAGCGTGGTCGGCACGTTGTGGAAGCGCGTATTGACCACCACCACGCCCTGCACCATCGGCGTCAGCCCGATGGTGCCGACCTCGTATGCCTCGTCGGCCCAGATGCGGAAAATCTCCTGGGCGTTCAGCTTCTGCTGGTCGGGTCCCACCATGCGCGCATTGTCGATCAGTTCCAGCACGCGGCGCATCGGCGCCGGCGGTTCCACCCCCTCGCGGCCGCCGGTGCGCGCCCACTGGCCCCACAGCGGCCCGGTGGTCAGCACCGGCGAGGTGCGCAGATCGACCTTGGCGTTGCCGGTGAAGGGGAAGGCCGTGGTGTCGTTGTTCCAGATCTCGGCCTGCAGCTCGTTGGCATCGCGCATGCTGAAATGCAGCGCGCGTTCGCGGATCTGCACGATGGTGCGGATGCCCACCGCCTCCCAGTCCTTGGCGACCAGCTGGGCGACATCCGGCCAGGCGCCGAACGCGGGCACGACGCTGATCTCGATGGTGACGGGTCGGCCATCGGCCATCAGGCGGATGCCCTGGGGGTTGCGTCGCGTCAGCCCGACGCCATCGAGCAGCGCGTTCGCGCGTGCGCGGTCGAAACTGGTGTAGCGCTTCTCGTACTCCTCGCCCGGGAAATAGGGGTGCCAGGGCGCCGGCACCGACTGGCGCGCGACGCCAAGCCCGAGGAACACGCTCTCGCGGATCTGGTCACGGTTGACCGCGTGCGAGAGCGCGATCCGGAAATCCTTGTTGGCGAGCAGTTTGCCGAGTTCCGCATCTGCCCGATAGGTCATGTTCAGCGCCACCGTGGCGTCGGTGCCGCCGAAGGTCGGCCAGGTGATCACGCGGTAGCGGCCGGTGCGCTCCTGTTCCTTGAACACCGGATAGTTGGTCATCTGGATGTGGCGCGCCTGCATGTCGAACTGGCCCGCGATCGCGGCCAGGTTCAATGCCTGCACATCGGCGAAGTAGGTGAAGCGCACCTCATCGAGGTACGGCAGCTGGTTGCCGGCCGGATCGACGCCGATGTAGTACGGGTTGCGCCGCAGCGTGAACACCTGGTCGCTGGCGCGCGTCACCGGCGTCCAGGCCCCCATGGTCGGCCGCTCCGGGTTCTCGAACGGGGCGTTGCGGTTGGCGAACAGCTCGGTCCAGGTGCGGAATCCCGCGGCCTGGGTCGCGCGCTCGATCGATTCCTTCGACGCATAAGCGGGGTGGAACTGCTTCAGGTAGTGCGCCGGCAGGAACATCGCATAGGTGCGGTCGGCGCCGTCCTGGTTGGCAACCGCGGTCAGGAACAGGGTGGCAGGCGCGTTGTAGGTGAAGCGCACGGTCTCGGCATCGATCTTCTCGACCTTCGCGGCCGTGCCGTCGGCATTGCGGATCCAGCCCGGGATCGACGGCGTGAGCTCCTTGTTGAGCAGCACGTCGTTGTACCAGAACAGGATGTCATCGGCGGTGAAGGGCGTACCATCCGACCAGCGCGAGCCCTTGCGCAGCCTGATTGTCCAGACGTGGTAATCGGCCGACGGTTCCGCGCCCGCCGCGATCTTCGGTTCGATCGAGGCGCCGTCGGGCGAGAAGCGGAACAGCGCATCGTAGACGACGCGGACATAGTTGTTGAAATCCGCAGGGCCCAGGAAGGCGCGCCGCCAGACCCCGCCATAGGTGCCCGTGCGCTCGACCACCGGCACCACCAGCGGCTGTTCCGGCAGACGCTGGGCAACCGGCGGCAGCCGCCCGGCGCGCACCTGCTCGGCAAGCGCCGGCGCCTCGTTCCATCGCGCCTGCGCCTGTGCGTCGGCCGATGAGGCGGGAACCAATCCGGAAACGAGAGCCGCAAGGAATGCGGCCGGGATCAATCGCACGGTTCGATACCTCCCAAGACTTCCTGCCAAGACTTCTGGTCAAGACTTCTGGCCAAGATTCCTGGCCAGGATTTCTGTTTCACTTCGCCGACCCTGGAGCCTACCGGGCACGTTGGCGGCACGGCGGTCGGGCACCATAGACAGCGCCCGCGCACTTGCCAACCGAGGCGGATGCCGGTGCGGCGGCAGCGCCCTGCCCCGCCCGCGGGCGCCGGCCGGCCGGTTGAGGTGCTGCGGCAAATGCCCTTACGCTTGCTGCCGAAACGCCGGCACGCCGTGCACGCCGTACCGCATGAGGAGCGCGATGCTTCCCGCCCGACACGACCTGACCATCGGCTGCGCGCATCCCGCCTATCGGATCCAGGCGAGCCTTGCGGCGCGCGCGCCCGACCTGCGGAGCTTCCAGGTCGAATCCCGCGACGCGCTCAGCCAGCGCATCGCCGAGGCCGACGTGCTGGTCGTCTCCGGCCTCTGGAGCAATGACCTGCTCGACCGGGCGCCGCGCCTCTGCTTCATCCAGTCGATCGCCGCCGGCACCGACCAGTTCGACCGCGAGGCGCTTCGCGCGCGCGGCATCCGCCTCGCCAGCGCCCAGGGCGTCAACGAGCGCGCGGTCGCCCAGCACGCGATGGCGTTGATCCTCGCCGTCGCGCGGCGCCTGCCCGAGGCACGCGACAACCAGGCGAAGGCGGTCTGGCGCGGCCTGATCTCCGATCTCGCGCGGCGTGAGGACGAGCTGACCGGAAAAACCCTGCTGATCATCGGCCTGGGGCGGATCGGCGGGCGGCTCGCGCGGCTGGCGAAGGCGTTCGAGATGACGGTGATCGGGGTCCGGCGCGATCCCGGCGCCGGCGCCAACGGCGCCGATGCGGTGCACGCGATGGCGGAGCTCCCGGCGCTGCTGCCGCACGCTGACTACGTGACCCTGACCTGCCCGCTGACGCCCGAGACCCAGGGCATCATCGATGCGGCGGCACTTGCCCGCATCAAGCCCGGCGCCGTGCTGGTCAACGCCGCGCGCGGCAAATGCGTCGACGAGGCAGCGCTGATCGCAGCCCTCCGGCAGGGCCGGCTCTACGCCGCCGCGCTCGATGTCGCGGCCGAGGAGCCGCTCGATCCGGCCTCGCCGCTCTGGGCCATGCCGAACGTGCTGATCACGCCGCATGCCGCCGGCGAGACCCGCCGCTACGAGGAGAACGTGGTCGACATCCTGGACGACAACCTCGATCGCCTGTGGCGCGGCGAGGCGACGCTGCGCAACCAGATCGTCTGAACGCGGCAACCCGGGAGCGAGGCCAGCATGAAGATCGCGGCGGCCAGGGTCTACCTGGTAAGGAGCGGCCGGTTCCATCCGGTGCTGCTGGAGCTGCTGACCGACGACGGCACCGCCGGCATCGGCGAGGCCGCCATCGCCTATGGCCACGGCGGCACCGCCGCCGCCGGGATGCTGAAGGATCTCTGCGAGGCGCTGGTGCTCGGGCGCGATCCGTTCCGGATCGAGGAACTGTGGTCCGACCTCTACGACCATTCGTTCTGGGCCAAGGGCGGCGGGCCGATCGTGTTCGCGGCGATCAGCGCGATCGACCAGGCGCTGCACGACATCAAGGGCAAGGCGCTCGGCGTGCCGGCGTTCGAGCTGCTGGGCGGGCGTTTCCGCGACGAGGTGCGCGTCTATGCCAACGGCTGGTGCTCGGGCAAGGCAACGCCCGATGCCTTCGCGAGCGCCGGCATGCGCCCGGTCGGCGAGGGCTACGACGCGCTGAAATGCTACCCGCTCGGCGTGCGCGACGCCGCCGGCTCGATGCGCCATGTCAGCCGCCGGACGCTCGATGCCGCGGCACTCGACCTCGCGTTCGAGAAGGTCGCGGCGCTGCGCCGGGCGGTCGGGCCGAAGGTCGAGATCATGCTCGACATGAGCGGCGGCGTGACCACCGACGAATCGATCCGGCTGTGCCGGCGCTGGGAACCGCTCGACATCCTGTTCGTCGAGGAGCCGGTCGACCCGTTCGATGCCACGGCGATGCGGCGCGTATCCGAGGCGGTCGCGATGCCGGTCGCCGCCGGCGAGCGGCATTATACCCGCCACGGATTCCGAAAACTGTTCGACCACCAGGCGGTCGGCATCGTGCAGCCCGATGTCGGCAACACCGGCGGCCTGCTGGAGGCGAAGAAGATCGCGGCGATGGCCGAGGCCTACACGATGCGCGTCGCCCCCCACAATTGCGGCAGCAGCCTGCTGACCGCGGCCTCGCTGCAGCTCGCCGCCGCCATCCCGAATTTCATGATCCAGGAGATCTACCCCTATTTCCCCGAGGATCCCGGCTATGTGCAGGTGCTGGAGAACCCGCCGGAACGAAGCGTGCGCCAGGGCCGCATGGCGATCCCCGATGGCCCGGGGCTCGGCGTCCGGCTGGACCGCACCGCGGTTGCGCCGTTTCTCTGGGCGGAATGCCTGCCGGCTTCATGATGGCGCCGGCTTGCCGCGCGCGACCCAGGCCCATACGCTGCCGGACGTCATGAGCGCCATCGCACGGCGATCGCCGGTTCGCGCCTCGGAAGGGCCACGCAGGTGAGCCGCATCCGCGACATCCGCCTGGTCGCGCTCGGCTACCGGATGCCGCCCGAGCAGGCGTACGGCATGGCGCGCGGCCTGACCGCGGCGCGCGGTGCCGGGCTGGTGGTGCTCTCAACCGAGGACGGCATCGAGGGCATCGGCGAGGCGTGGGGGCCGCCCGCGATCGCGCGCGCCTACCTCGACCTGGTGAAGCCGTACTTCATCGGCACGCGCCTGTTCGCCCAGCGCGGCGTCGCCCAGGCGATCTTCGCCAAGCACTATCATTTCGGCATCCAGAACGGGCTGGTGGCGCTGCTGTCGGGAATCGACATCGCCGCCCACGACGCGATGGGCAAGCAGCTCGGGCTTGCGGTCTCGGACCTGATCGGCGGGCGCCTGCGCGAGCGCGTGCCGGCCTATGCCTCGGGCGGCTATTTCACCACCGCCGATGATCAGCAGGCGGCGCTGGCGGCCCAGCTCGAACCGCATGCCGGCCGCGGTTTCCCTGCCTTCAAGATCAAGATCGGCCGCAGCCCTGCCGACGACGTCGCCCGCGTCGGGCTGGCAAGGCGCATCATCGGCGAGGACGCGCTGCTGTGCGTCGACATCAACGGCAACTACACCGCCGACATCGTGCTGGAATCGATGCGGCGGATCGCGCCCTTCGCCGTCCACTGGGTCGAGGAGCCGCTGGCGCCGCAGGACTGGGCCGGCTATCGCGTGCTGGCCGAGCGCGCGCCGCTTGCGGTTGCCACCGGCGAGGCGCTGTACACGCTGTTCGATTTCCGCCGCCTGATCGACGGGCGGCTTGCCGCCGTGGTGCAGCCCGACCTCGCCTTGTGCGGGGGGTTCGATGTCGCGCGCAGCATCGGCGTGCTGTGCGGGGCCGAGCACCTTCGCGTCTCGCCGCATGTCTGGGGCAGCGGCATCGGGCTGGCCGCCGCGGTGCACTGGGTGGCGTCGCTGCCTGCCTATCCGCACGGCGAGAATGTTCCCTACCCGCCGCTCGTCGAGTACGATGTCGGCCGGAACCCGCTGCAGAACGCACTGTTCACCGAGCCCATCCGCTTCGCGGACGGGCATCTTTCCGTGCCCTCCGGCCCCGGCCTTGGCGTGACGCTGGACTGGGACGCGGTGCGCCACTTCAGCGCCGAGTAGCGCGGGATGGTGGGAAGCGTGCTGGTCGCCGGCGGCGCGGGCTTCGTCGGACGCGGCGTGGTCCGCGCGCTGCTGCAGCGGCGGGTCCGCGTGCACGTGCTCGATCCCCGCCCGGCAGCGCTGCCGCCCGGCGCACTGTGCACCGAAGGCTCGATCGAGGATGCCGCGCTGCTGCGCCGCCTGTTCTCGGGCGAAGCGTTCGATGCGATCGCCTGCGTCGCCGCCTTCGGCCACGGCACCGCCGGCCTCGGGCGCGGCGCCGAGCTCGACCCGGAACGCGCGATCGCGGTGAACGTGCTGGGCTTGCGCCGCCTGCTCGAGGAAGCGCACCGGGCCGGGATCGGCCGCGTGGTCTACACCAGCTCCTCGGTCGTGTATGGCGCCGCGACCGGCCCCGGCCGGGTGAGCGAGGATGCGCCCCGCGCGCCGCTCGGGGTCTATGCGCTGACCAAGACCATGGCCGAGGAGGTGGCCTGCTACATGCGCCGCCGGCACGGCCAGGCGGTGGTCGGGCTCCGCATCCCGCTGATGCTTGGGCCTGGTCTCTGGTACGACGGCGCCGCGGCGTGGGTGAAGAACCTGGTCGCCGCGGCGGCACCCGACAGCTCGCCCGAACTGGCGGTCGCGGCGGGCCGGTTCGATGCGATGCACGTCGCCGATCTCGGGCGGCTGGTCGCTGCGCTGCTGGAAGGCCCCGAGCCGCCGGAGCCGCTCTACAATGTCGCGGGCTTCACCACCGATGCCGTGTCGATCGCCGCCGTGCTCGCCGAACTGGTGCCCGGCTTCGCGCCGCGATTGCGGCCCGAACCGCCGCCGGTGATATTCCCGCTGATGAACGAGGACCTGCTGCTGCGCGATACCGCCGTCGCCCCCCTCAGCGACGTGCGGGCGGTGCTGCAGGACATGCTGGCGGAACGCGACGGAGGATTGCCGCCATGAGCATCGCTGCCCGGCTTGCCGAGCTTGGCCTGGTGCTGCCGGCACCGCGCGCGCCCGCCTATGCCTACGTGCCGGTGGTGGTCGAGGGCGGCCTCGCCTGGGTTTCCGGCCAGCTGCCCTGGCAGCAGGACAGGCTCGGTGCCACCGGCAAGCTTGGCGCCGCGGTCGATCTCGCGACCGGCCAGGACTGCGCGCGCCTGTGCATCATGAACGGGCTTGCCGTGCTGCAGGAGGCGATCGGCTCGCTCGACCGCGTGCGGCGCATCGTCAAGGTCACGGGCTTCGTCGCGTCCGCCGCCGGCTTCGCCGACCAGCCCAAGGTGATCGACGCCGCATCGGCGCTGCTGGTCGAGGTTTTCGGAGAGAACGGGCGGCACGCACGCTCGGCGGTCGGTGTCGCCGAGCTGCCGCGCGACGTGCCGGTGGAGATCGAGCTGGTGGCGGCGGTCAGCGCCGCCTGAGAACGAAGCAGGGAGACTGGCGATGACAGCATGGCGGATCCGGCGGCGCGAGGCGCTGGTGGGCGGGCTTGCCGCGGCGGCACTGGTGCGCACGGCACGCGCCGACGACAGCCTGCTGTACGGCCCCACCGATCGGGAGGCGAAGCGCGGCGGGCGCGTTTCGGTCGGCTCGCTGATCGAGCCGCCGGCGCTCGACCCGTTCCGCCAGGCAGCCGATGCCCGCATCCGCGTCTCGGTGCTGATGTACCAGGGCCTGTTCTTCGAGGACCAGGCAGGCATCGCGCGGCCGCTGCTCGCGAGCTCGGCCGAGGCCTCGCCCGATGGCCGCAGCTGGACCTTCAGGCTCCGCCGCGGCGTGAAGTTCCACACCGGCGCAGCCATGAGCTCGGCCGACGTGAAATACAGCTACGACTTCATGCGCGACCCGAAGAACGGCTCGCCGGGTGCCGGCGATCTCTCCTCGGTCGAGGCGATCGAGGCGCCCGCCGACGACGTCGTGATCTTCCGTCTCCGCCGCCCGAACGCGGCGCTGCCGATGACGCTGACCAACAAGTACGGCGCCGTCGTGCCGAAGGATTTCTTCGCCGATCCGAACTCGGGCACCCGCATGAACGAGATCTCGGTCGGCACCGGCCCCTACAAGCTGAAGCAGTTCCGCCCGAACTCGGTGCTGGTGATGGAGCGCTTCGCCGACTACTGGCTGGCGGGCGAGCCCTGGCTCGACGAGATCACGTTCGCGGTGATGCCGAACAGCGCGGCGATGGCGGTGGCGCTGCAAAGCCGGCGGATCGACCTTGCCCTGTTCTCGCGCCCGCAGGATACGCAGCCGCTGGCCAGCGTTCCCGGCCTGTCGGTGCGGCGCTGGCCGTCGCTGAACCAGAAGTCGGTCGATCTCGACTGCAACTACGGCGCGCTGAAGGATGTGCGGGTGCGCCAGGCGATCGGCATCTCCATCGACCGCAAGGCGGTGATGGATGTCTCGATCGCCGGCTACGGCCAGGTGATCGGCACCATGGTGGCCGGCATGCAGGATGCGTGGGGCGTGCCGATCGCCGATCTGCCGAACCAGGTGGTCGACCTCGACCGGGCACGGCGGCTGCTGGCCGAGGCCGGGCATGGCGGCGGGCTCGACATCGATCTCACCACCATCATCGGCTACGACTGGATGGACCCGGCGGCGGTGACGATCGCCGACCAGCTCCGCCATGTCGGCATCCGGGTGAACATCAAGCGCATCGAGCTCGGGGTCTGGATCCGCAATTTCCGCGCCCGCGAGATGGGCTTCACGTTCAATGACTGGGGCACCACGCCCGACCCCAGCCTGCTGTTCTACCGCCATTTCCGCGCCGCGCCGGAGGGCGCGGATTTCCGCAACTGGAACAATGCGCGGGCATCGGCCCTGCTCGACCGCGGCCAGGAGGTTTCCGACCACGCCCAGCGCCGCGCGATCTATGCCGAGTTCCAGAAGATCCTGGCCGAGGAAGTGCCGACCATCATGATGTTCTCGGCTGACCTCGTGACCGTGAACACGGCCAGGCTCCGCAACTACACGCAGCATGGCACCGGCTGGTATTTCGGCCTGGCGAAGGCGTGGGTCTCCGGCTGACATGAACGGCATGAGGCACGGCCTCCTGCCGAGGCAGCGAATGCGGCCCGCGCCTCATGGCGCGAGCCAGGCCGCCGGAGGCGGCGCCCGGCGCCTGAGGGCAAGGAAGACCCGATGATCGGCCTGGTCGGCCGCCGCCTTGCCGCGGCGGCCGTCGCGGCGTTGCTGTCGGCGCTCCTCGTCTTCCTGCTGATGCGCGCGGTGCCCGGCGACATCGTCGGCCAGATGCTCGGCCAGTCGGGCACCGACCGCACCGCCGAGGCAGCACTGCGCAGCTTCTTCGGCCTCGATCGCCCGCTCCATCTGCAGTTCATCGACTGGCTGGGGCGCACGCTGCGGGGCGATCTCGGCACCTCGTGGTACCAGGGCAGGCAGGTCAGCGCGATGATCGGCGAGGCGTTCGGCGTGACCCTCGAACTCGCGTCGATCACGCTCGTGATCTCGACCCTCATCGGGGTGCCGCTCGGCATGCTGGCGGGCATCCGCAAGGGATCGCGCATTGATGCCGCGATCCAGGGTTTCGCCATGCTGGGGCTTTCGGCGCCGGTGTTCTGGACCGGCCTGATGCTGCTGGTCGGCGCGGTTGCCCTGTTCGGCTGGTCGCCGCCCTTCGCCTATTCGGGCCCGACCGAGGACCTGGGCGAGAACCTGTCGATGCTGCTGCTGCCGGTGGCGAGCCTCGCGCTGCTGCAGGCGGCCGCCTATGCGCAGTTCGTGCGCGGGCTGATGGTCGACGAACTCGCGCGCGACCATATCCGCACCGCGATCGCCAAGGGGCTGCCGCCGCGCACGGTGTACGGCACGCACGCGCTGCGCAACGTGCTGATCCCGCTCACCACCTTCATCGGCCTGATCCTGGTGCAGATCCTGGGCGGCGTGGTGGTGATCGAATCGCTGTTCTCGCTGCCCGGCCTCGGCCGGCTGATCCTGTCGGCGTTGCAGGGCCGCGATTATCCCGTGGTGCAGGTGGCGCTGCTGTTCGTGGTGCTGATCGCGATCACCGTGAACCTGGTGATCGACCTGCTGTACGGCCTGTTCGATCCCAGGGTGCGCAGCGGATGAGCTTTGCCCGCTGGCACCGGATCACGCCCGGCCTTGCCTTCGGGCTGGTGCTGCTGGCGGCATTCGCGGCGATGGTCGCGGTGCCGGGCCTGATCGCGCACCAGTCGCCGATCGCGATCGAGCCGGCGCGGGCGCTGCAGCCGCCGTCGGGGGCGCACTGGTTCGGCACCGACGATGTCGGGCGCGACGTGTTCGCGCGCGTGATCCATGGCGCGCGGGTGACGCTCGGGCTGGTCGCGGGATCGCTCCTGATCGCGGCCGTGCTGGGCGGCGGGCTCGGCCTGGTTGCGGGCTATCTCGGCGGCATCGCCGATCTCGCCGCCGGGCGGCTCGC
Source organism: Acetobacteraceae bacterium (assembly GCA_020853405.1). Classification (GTDB taxonomy): domain Bacteria; phylum Pseudomonadota; class Alphaproteobacteria; order Acetobacterales; family Acetobacteraceae; genus JADYYZ01. Next base: position 4,273 of record JADYYZ010000188.1, on the reverse strand, counting down.
CGACATGGTGCTGACCTTCCCGCCGGTGATCGCGGGCGTGGTCATCACCGGCGTGCTGGGGCCGGGTGCCGGGAATCTCGTGCTGGCATTGTCGGTCGTCTACCTGCCGACCTTCTTCCGCATCGCCCGCTCCGGCGCGATCGCCGAGGCGGCCCGCCCCTACGTCGAAGCAGGGCGCGCCTGCGGCTCGAGCGAACTCGCGATCCTGCGCCGGCACATCCTGCCGAACGTGCTGCCGCTGGTCGTGCTGCAATACGTCATCCTGTTCCCGCTGGCGCTCCAGATCGAGGCGGCGCTCGGGTTCCTCGGCCTTGGCGTCGCGCCGCCGACGCCCGACTGGGGCGCGATCCTGGAGCAGGGCAAGAACTTCATCCTGGTCGCGTGGTGGCTGTCGCTGTGGCCGGGCCTGTTCCTGCTTGCCTCGGCGGTGGCGGTCGGCATGTTGGGACGCGCGCTGCAATCCGGCCCGGGGAGCGGTTGAGATGGCGATACGACTGGCGGCAAGCGAGGATTTCCTGGAACCGGGGCAAAGGCTCGTGCTGCCGCCGGCTGCGCGCGCGATCTACATGCGCCGCGGCAGGGCCGAGCTGCTGGCGGCCGGGCGCCGCACCGTGCTGGCCGAGGATTGCTGCGCGCTTGCGGTGGGCGCGGCCGAGCTTGCGGGCGAGGGCGAGGTCTGGAGCTTCGAACTGGCCGCGAGCTGGGACGAGGCGGACCGCGGGCGGATCGTGCTGGCCATGGTGCTCGACCGCGACCCCGCGGCACCGGTGCTGCTGCGCGCCGACCGCATCGACTTCCCCGCGGGCGCGGTGACGCCCCGCCACGGCCATGCCGGCCCCGGCATCCGCCGGCTGCTGCAGGGAAGGCTGTTCGCCGAGCTCGGCAACGAACGCCGGCGCATCGAGCCAGGAGGTGCCTGGTTCGAAAGCGGCGAGGAGCCGGTGGTGGGGCGCAACCTGGCACCGGCCAGCGCCTTCGTGCGCGGCATGGCGCTCGAACCGGCGCTGCTGGGAAGGCCGACCTTCCGCCCCTGGACCGACCACGACGCTGCCCTGCCGCGCGGCGTCAGCCCCCGCCTGTTCCTCGACGAGGTCGTGACACTGCCGCGGGCAGGCGCGGCATGACCGGTCGGTAGCGCAGCGGCGCGCGGTTCGCCCCGCAGCATCGCCCGGTCACGGCTCCAGCCGCAGCAGCACCCCGCTTATGCTGGTCTCGATGCCGTCGCCGACGACGCGATGGGCGCCGCCGACGAGTGCGCGGAGCGCTGCGTCGCGGTCGGCGACCCGAAGCACGATCGCTGCCGGCCCGGCCGGCGGTGCGGCGCCATGGCGGGCACGGAAGGCGGCCGGCGTCATCACCTCGAACGCAGCCTCGCCGGCGCCGACGCGCACCGCATCGTCGAGCTTCGCGGCCGTCGCGCCGAACCGCTTCGCCAGGGCCGCCGCGGTCGCGTCGGGGTCGGGATCGGCGATCTCGACGCGCCGGATCGCCTGCGCCCGGTTGGCATGGTCGGTAAGGCCGGGCGCCCAGGTGGCTTCGCGCACCAGGTGCTGGCAGGCGAACAGGCGCAGGTCGGGTGTCGCGTCGTCGGCGATGTCGAACACCGCGAAGCGCGCCTCGATGCTGGTGCCGTCAGGCATCGCGACCGGCCTGCCGAAGCGACGCACGGCAAGCCCGCCCAGGGCGGCGGCGGCCCGATCGGCATCGCCAAGCCCGAGCGCGGCGCCGGCCAGCCCTTCGCGCGCCGCCAGCGTGCGGCGCCACCTTACGTTGGTCGGCGATTCGCCGGTGAGCGCCATCAGCTCCAGATAGTTCGGCCCGAACATGATGGTGTGGTTGGCGGTCTTCATGTGCGCCGAGTGCTCGCCGCGCGGGCTGAGTGTGAAGCCGAGCCGGCGCCAGGCGGCGGCCGCCGCATCGAGATCGCGCACCAGCACCACGAGGTGGTCGAGGCCAAGGATTTCCGGCAGCATGGGTCCTCGCGGAAATGGGATGGAGAGGCAGCCAGCATGACCTGGTCGATCATCGTGCGCGAAACCGACGCCAAGGGAAAGACGACGCGGTTCGGGATCGCGATCGCCTCGCGCTTCTTCTCGGTCGGCATGATGTGCCCGCGCATCCGCGCCGGCGCCGGCGCGATCTGCAGCCAGGCGCTGATGAACCCCACCTTTCCGCCGCGCGGCCTGCGGCTGCTGGCGGAGGGCGTGCCCGCGCCCGACGTGCTGCGGATCCTGCTCGAAAGCGATGCCGGGGCGCACATGCGCCAGGTGCACCTGATCGACGATGCCGGGCGAATCGCCCAGCACACCGGCGCCGGGCCGAAAGCCTGGGCGGGCCACATGCAGGCCGAGAACGTCTCGGTCGCCGGCAACATCCTGGCCGGCGAGCGGGTGGCGGGCGATACGCTTGCCGCCTGGCTCGGCCGCAGCGAGCTGCCGCTTGAACAGCGCCTGCTGGTCGCGATGGAGGCGGGCGAGGCGGCGGGCGGCGATTCGCGCGGCAAGGAGAGCGCCGCCCTGGTCATCCACGCCGATCAGGAATATCCGGAACTGGAGCTCAGGGTCGACAACCACCCCGACCCGCTCGGGGAGCTCCGCCGGCTGCTGCACGAAAGCGGGCGCCGCTTCACGACCTTCCGCGGCTTCCTCGCGACCCGGCAGAACCCGGCAGGGGTGTTTGACCGGCCGATCCTGGACCAGGCGGTGGCGGCGAGCGAGGCAGCGTTCAGGGAGGCGTGACCTCGGCCGCCTGGATGCGTCGCGCCATGCCCCCCGCCTGGTCGAGCATGCGCTCGCGCCAGGCGAACACGGCATCGTCGGGGGCGAGGAGGGGAAGCGGGCTGACCACGCGCGCCCACATGAAGCCGCCGAACACCGCACAGTCGGCGAAGTCGGGTGCCTCGCCGCCCAGGAACTTCTGGTCACGCAGGACGCGGCGCAGCGGCTGCAGCTGGGCGCGGAATTCGGGCAGGCGCGCGTCGCGATCCGCCGTCACCAGGGGAAGTGGCATGCCGTAGCGCGCCTCGCGGCTGGCGACGAAATAGGCGCGGTCCCTGGCATCGAGCAGTGCGGGGATGTCGGAGACGATCAGGCGCGAGGCGCGGGCGAACAGCACCGAATCGGCCCAGGCCAGCAGGAATGCGTAGGTCGCCGGCTCGCCCCTGACCAGCTGTCGGGTTTGCGGGTAGGCGCGGTCGAGGTACTGCGCGATCTCCCACGATTCGACCACCACGCGATCGCCATCGACCAGCACGGGCACCCGGTCGTGGCGGGCGAAGGCCAGCCGTTCGGTCTCGGTGAAGCGCCAGGGAACGCTTTCGAACGCGAGTCCCTTCAGCGCCAGCGCCATCCGGATGCGCCAGCAATAGGGGCTGAAGACGCGGGCGGGATCGCTGCCGCAGAGCTCGTAGAGCTGGCGCCCGCCGGCGCGGCGTTCGGCTTCAGATGATGGCATGGCGCACCCTTGCCGAGACCCACTCGCTGACCAGCACGGTGGCCAGGATCAGCAGCAGGATCAGCGCCACCTGCGGCCAGGCCAGCGTGTTGATGCTGGCCTGCAGCTGCATGCCGATGCCGCCGGCGCCGACCAGCCCGAGCACGGTCGCCTCGCGGATGTTGATGTCCCAGCGGAACACGGCGATGCCGGCGAAGGCGGGTGCCACCTGCGGCGCGATGCCCCAGGCCAGCACCTGCGCCCGCGCCGCCCCGGTCGCCTCGATCGCCTCGACCTGGGTCGCGTCGATCTCCTCGATCGCCTCGTACAGCAGCTTGGCGACGAACCCGATCGAGCGCAGCGCGATCGCCAATATGCCGGCCAGCATGCCCGGCCCCAGCACGATCACCAGCACCAGCGCCCAGATCAGGCTGTTGATGGAACGCGAGGCGACGATCACGAACAGCATCGCCGGCCGCACCAGAAGCCGCGACGGCGTGGTGTTGTGCGCCGCCAGGAACCCCACCGGCACGCCCAGCAGCAGCGCCAGCACGGTGCCCAGCGTCGCGATGTTGATCGTATCCCACAGCGGCCGCCACAGCAGCGGCAGGTAGCTCCAGCGCGGCGGCACCGCGCGCGAGAGGATGTCCGATGCCTGGGTGGGCGCATCCCATACGAAGGCCCATATGGTGCGCTCGCTGATATACTCGAACGCGCCCACCGTCAGTGCGACGGCCAGCAGCCAGCCGCCCCAGGCCAGCAGCGTGCCCCCCGTCGTGCGGAGCCGCCATGCGGGCGCCGCGCTCACTGCACCGCCCGCCTGATCCAGGAAGACGAATAT
>JADYYZ010000187.1 GCA_020853405.1 Acetobacteraceae bacterium | reverse complement strand
GCGTGTCTCGGCGTCGTCGGCGGCGGCGATGCAGGGCAGGCTGAACGGCACCGCGCGGAAGCCGAGCCGCGCCAACAGCGCGGCGAACGCCTCGGCCCGCGCCCGCTCGCCGCGCCAGGCGAGCGACAGCCGCCGCGTCGTCAGCAGCGCGCGCGCCCGCGTGACATCCGGCTCGGCGGCCAGCGCCTGTTCCACCAGCCACACGCAGGCACCACAGGAAAGCCCCGCCAGCATCAGGTCGAGCCGGAAGCCGCCATCCTCGGTGGCTTCGGCGTGCGGCGCGAGCGGCACCGGCGGCGCCGGGTCGGGGCGCAAGGTGCCGGCGGCAGCCGTCGCGCGCCGGTAGAACGCATCGAGCCCGAGGCCGCTGACCAGCGCGTGCGCGCCGGCACAGCCGGCACAGCAGAACCGCTCCTCGGCCGGGGCGCCGCAATGCAGGCACGTGCCCGTCGGCTTGCCTGCCGTGCGCGTGCTTTGCGCGACCGGGGCGGCGCGCGGCGTGCCGAGCACGGTCACGGCACGATGATCCGCCGGCGGATGTCGAGGCGCTCGCCCGCCGGGCCGTGCAGCACCAGCCTTGCTTCCCATTGGCCGGGCGAAAGGCCGGCGGCATCCGCGGCCCAGCGGCCGGCACCGGCGGCCGAAAGCGCGAGCGGCCACGCCGTGCCTTCCAGCGGCCGCACCAGCAGGCCGTCGAGGCGACCGCCCACCGGCAGGCCATCGTGGTCGGTGACGGCAACGCGCACGCCGCTGCCCGCCCAGCTGACCTCGGCCCGCCAGCCCAGCGCCGCCTGGCGGGCTGCCTCGGCCAGGACCTGGTTGTAGCCGCGGCCGCGGTCATAGGCGTTTGCCACCGTCACCCCCGTGAAGGTCGAGAGCGCGGCATAGACCAGCACGCCATTGACCGCGACCACCAGCAGCATGCCAGCGACGAACGCATAGGGTATCCAGCTCCCGCGGCGCGGATCGGGTGGCATCGTCGTGGTCATGGCGCGGGCGCGAGGAAGGCGCTGTCGGCCGAAGCGACGGCCCTTCCTTCGCCGTCCAGCAGGCGCAAGCGGATCGGCGTATTGGCGGGCAGCGCCTCGGTCGGCGGCACCGCCACCAGTGCGCGGAAGGCGCCGACGCCATCGGGAACCGAGACCAGCACGGGCCGGCCATCCGCCGCGGTCTCGGCATCCTGCACCACCAGCCGCGCCCCCGGCAGGCCGTCGATCGCGAGCGTGTAACGCCGTGCCTCGCGCCGCTTGTCGATCAGTTTCAGCGTGTAGGCGTTGCGCACGCTGCCGTCGGAAAGCAGCACATAGGGCGGCGCGCGTTCGGCGAGCGCGGCAAGGCTGACCGTGGTGCGCAGCAGGAAGGCGCCCAGCATCACCGCCAGGACCGCGCCCAGTACGGCGGCATACATGATGGTGCGCGGGCGGATCAGGTGCATGTGCCGGCGGGCCGCCATGCCTGCCTGCTGGCGCGCCGGGCCGGGCGGGAAGGGGGCGGCGGCGGCGCCGCTTGCGGCAAGGTTGGCCAGCGTCTCGAACGCGATCAGCCCCTCGGGCCGCTTCAGCTTGCGCATCACGTCGTCGCAGGCATCGACGCAGAGGCCGCAGCCGATGCATTCCATCTGCTGGCCGTCGCGGATGTCGATGCCGGTCGGGCAGACATGCACGCAGGCGAAGCAGTCGACGCAGTCGCCGACGCCCATCGCCTTCGCCTTGCCGCGCGGCTCGCCCCGCCAGGCGCGGTAGGTGACGACCAGGCTGTCATCGTCCAGCATCGCGCCCTGGAAGCGCGGCCATGGGCACATGTAGGTGCAGACCTGTTCGCGCGCGAAGCCGGCCAGCACATAGGTGGTGGCGGTGAACAGCGCGAAGAAGAAATAGGTCTCCGCCGAAGCGCGGCCGGTGACGATGGCGCGCGTGACGGTCGGCGCATCCTGGAAATACATGATCCAGGCACCGCCGGTGGCGGCGGCGATCAGCAGCCAGGCAGCGTGCTTCATCAGCTTGAGGCGCGTGCGCGCGGCCGAGGGTGGTGCGCCATCGCGGCGGATGCGGGCATTGCGGTCGCCCTCGATCAGCCGCTCCACCCACATGAAGAGGTCGGTCCAGACGGTCTGCGGGCAGGTGAAGCCGCACCAGATGCGCCCGAACAGCGAGGTGGCCGCGAACAGGCCGATCGCGCCGAGTATCAGCACGCCGGTCAGGAAGTAGATCTCCTGCGGCCAGATCTCGATCCAGAAGAAGAACAGGCGCGCGTTCTGCACATCGGCCAGCACGGCCTGGTTCGGCACGCCGGGGCCGCGGTCCCAGCGCAGCCACGGCACCAGGTAGTAGATGCCGAGCAGCAGGATCAGCACCGCCCATTTGATGCGGCGGATGTGGCCCCTGACCGCGCGCGGATAGACCTTCCGGCGCGCGGCATAGAGCGGCGCGTCGTCGTCGGCCGGAAGCGGGGTGCTGCCGTCGGGCATGGCGCTCGCGGCTATTCGCCTCCGCCCAGCGCGTGGACGTAGACGGTCAGCATGTTGATGGTGGCGGCATCGAGCCGGCCGGCGAAGGCAGGCATCACGCCTGCCCGCGAAAAGGCGATCGTGTGCATGATCGAGGCCTTGTCGCCGCCATAGAGCCAGATCCGGTCATCGAGCCGCGGCGCCCCCATCTCGCGGTTGCCCTCGCCGTTGGCGCCGTGGCAGACGGCGCAGTTCTCCTCGTAGAGCGGCGCGCCGCGCTGGGCGGCGGCGGCATCGGCGGTGCTGGCGGACAGTTTCAGCACGAAGGCGGCAAGGTCGGCGATCTCGGCCTGCGAGAGGCCCGACGACAGGAACGCCGGCATCGCCACGCCGCGGGCGTCGGCATCCTCGCCGTTGCGCACGCCGTGGCGGATGGTGAACTCGATGTCATCGAAACCGCCGCCGAACAGCCAGTCGTCGTCGGCGAGGCTCGGGAAGCCGCCCGGCGCGCCCTGGCCGCCGGCACCGTGGCAGGGCGCGCAGTTGTTGGCGAAGGCGACACGCCCGCCGGCCAGCGCGAAGGTGCGGAGCGCGGGGTCGGCGGCGATCGCGGCGGGCGTCGCGGCGCGGATGCGGGCCAGCATCGGTTCGGTGCGCTGGCGTTCCGCCTCGATCGCCTGGCCGATCGCGCCGCGCGCGGTCCAGCCGGTGATGCCGCGCACATAGGGCAGCGACGGATAGAGCACCACCCAGACCAGCGCGAACAGGATCGTCGCGTAGAACGTATAGAGCCACCAGCTGGGCAGCGGCGTGTTCAGCTCGCGGATGCCGTCCCACTCGTGGCCGGTGGTGGGCTTGCCGGTCAGGGCATCGACATCCGTGGAAGCCGGTGCGGAGGGATCGGCCATCGGTACGGCGCCTCAGTTCGGGTCGTTGCGGAACGGGATCTCGGCATGTTCGCGTGCGCGCGCCTGCGTGCCCGGCCGCAGCACCCACAGCAGGATGCCGCCGAACAGCAGGAAGAACCACACCACGAAGAGCACCGCCAACGCCTCGTGCAGCTGCTGGAGGGTCATGCTGGGGCCCCGGCTCAGGGCTGGCGCAGCTGGTCGGGGGTGACGTCGGTGAAACGTACCAGCGTGCCCAGCATCTGCAGATAGGCGACCAGCGCGTCCATCTCGGTCAGCGTCTGCGGATCGCCATCGAAATTGCCCTGCCGCGCGCGGGCGTAGCGGCCGCTGAACTCGCTGGCGTCGGCGGCGGGGTCGGCCTGCGCGGCAAGGTCGGCGCGGGCGTTGGCGATCATCGCGTCGGTATAGGGCACGCCGACCGCGCGCAGCGTGCGCATGCGCGCGGCGATGCTGTCGGCATCGATCCGCCGGTCGAGGAAGGCGTAGGGCGGCATCACCGATTCCGGTACCAGTGCGCGCGGGTCGCGCAGGTGGGCGGCGTGCCAGTCGTCGGAATAGCGGCCGCCGACGCGGGCGAGGTCGGGGCCGGTGCGCTTCGAGCCCCACTGGAACGGGTGGTCGTACATGCTCTCGGCCGCCAGGCTGTAGTGGCCGTAGCGTTCGAGCTCGTCGCGGAACGGGCGGATCTGCTGGCTGTGGCAGGTGTAGCAGCCCTCGCGCACATAGATGTCGCGCCCGACCAGCTCCAGCGGCGTGTAGGGGCGGATGCCCTCGACCCGCTCGATCGTGGTCTCGACCAGGAACAGCGGCACGATCTGCACCAGCCCGCCGATCGAGACGGTGAGCAGTGTCAGCACCGCCAGCAGGACGAGGTTGGTCTCGATCGCCTTGTGCTTCGCCCAGCTCATGGCCCGCCCCCTATTCGGCCGCGGCCGGCACCGCGGCCGCCAGCGGCCGCCGCGCCGTCTCGACCGCGGTGATCGTCATGAACAGGTTGTAGGCCATCAGCAGCGCGCCGGTCAGGAACAGCAGCCCGCCCATCGCGCGGATCACGTAATAGGGGTGCATCGCCGCGACCGTCTCGATGAAGGCGTATTGCAGGAAGCCGAACTGGTCGAAGGCGCGCCACATCAGGCCCTGCATGATGCCCGACACCCACATCGCCGTGATGTAGAGCACGATGCCAAGCGTCGCGACCCAGAAATGCCAGGCGATCAGCCGTTCCGACCAGATCGCGCGCCGGTTCCACAACACCGGCACCAGCCAGTAGAGCGCCCCGAACACGATGAAGCCGACCCAGCCCATGGCGCCGGAATGCACGTGCCCGATCGTCCAGTCGGTGTAGTGCGACAGCGCGTTGACGGCCTTGATGCTCATCACCGGGCCTTCGAACGTGCTCATGCCGTAGAAGCCGACGGCGGTGACCGAGAAGCGCAGCGCCGGGTCGGTGCGCAACTTTTCCCACGCCCCCGACAGCGTCATCAGGCCGTTGATCATGCCGCCCCACGACGGCATCCACAGCATCACGCTGAACACCATCCCCAGCGTCTGCGCCCAGTCGGGCAGCGCGGTGAAATGCAGGTGGTGCGGGCCGGCCCAGATATAGAGGAAGATCAGCGACCAGAAATGCACGATCGACAGCCGGTAGGAGTAGATCGGCCGGTCCGCCTGCTTCGGGATGAAGTAGTACATCATCCCCAGGAACCCCGCGGTCAGGAAGAAGCCGACCGCGTTGTGGCCGTACCACCACTGGATCATCGCATCCTGCACGCCCGAGGCGGCGCCATACGACTTGCCGATCCCCGCGCCCACCGGCAGCGCCACGTTGTTGCCCAGATGCAGCATCGCGATGGTCAGGATGAAGCCGAGATAGAACCAGTTCGCGACGTAGATGTGTGGTTCCTCGCGCTTCAGGATGGTGCCGCCGAAGGCGACCAGGTAGGAAACCCAGACCACCGTCAGCCACAGGTCGGAATACCACTCGGGCTCGGCGTATTCCTTGCTTTGCGTGACCCCCAGCACGTAGCCGAGTGCCGCCGTCACGATGAAGAACTGGTAGCCCCAGAACAGGAACCAGCCCATGTCCTGGCCGCCGAACAGCCGCGCCCGGCAGGTGCGCTGCACGACATAAAGGCTGGTGCCGATCAGCGCGTTGCCGCCGAACGCGAAGATCACCGCGCTGGTGTGCACCGGCCGGAGCCGCCCGAACGTCGTCCATTCCAGATCGAGGTTCAGAAGCGGCCAGGCCAGCTGGCTTGCGATCACCACGCCCATCAGGAAGCCGACGACCCCCCAGAACATGGTGGCGATCGCAAAGGCGCGGATCGGCGCGTCGACATACGCGATCTCCCGCCTCGATCCGGTGGCGCCGCCCGACCTCGGGCCGGCGTCGGCGGATGCGGCAACGGTCATCCGGTCACTCCATTGTGCGGTGCGGCATGGTGGCAGCAGGAGAAGGCGTCGGGCAGGGCAGCGTCATTGATCTGAATCAAGCAGGCCGCGCATGGCAATTGTCATGATAGCATTTCCACTGTTCCGGCAGACCCTGGCAAGCAGGCCCCTGGCAAGGAGGAATCGCGCATGGCGGAGGAGGCTTCCCCGGCGGTGCTGGCGCGGCCGTGGCGCATTCGCCACGTCGCCACCGACCGGCCGTGGGTCTGGCTGACGCTGGGCTGGCGCGACCTGATGGCGCACCGGGCGATCGGGTTCGCCTATGGCGCGGTGCTGGTGCTGTTCGGCTGGCTGCTGGCCCTGCTGCTGTTCGACACCGGCATCGCCTGGGCGATCCTGCCTGCGACCTCCGGCTTCTTCATGCTGGCGCCGCTGGCCGCGGCCGGGCTTTATGAAGTGAGCCGCCGCCACGCCGCCGGCGAGCCGGTGACCCTGGCGGACGCGGTGCAGGGGTTCCGCCGCAACGGCACGCAGCTGTCGCTGGTCGGTGCCATCCTGCTGCTGCTGCACCTGGTCTGGGTGCGCGTCGCCGGCCTGCTGTTCGCGCTGTTCTTCGGCCTCAACTTCGCGCCGACGCTCGCCGACCTGCCGCTGGCGATGCTGCGGTCGGACGATCTGCTTGCCTTCCTGGTGATCGGCACCGGCTTCGGCTTCGTGCTGGCGGCGGCGACGTTCGCGATCGCGGCGGTGTCGATCCCGATGCTGGTCGACCGCGAGGTGAGCTGCCTCGAAGCGGTCACGGTCAGTATCCAGGCGGTGATGGAAAATCCCCGGCCGATGGCGCTGTGGGCGGGGCTGGTCGTGCTGTTCACCGGGCTCGCGCTGGTGCCGTTCTTCCTCGGCCTCGTGATCGCGATGCCGCTGATCGGGCATGCCACCTGGCATGCCTACAAGGACCTGGTTTCCTAGCGGCGCCGATCAGAACCTGGCGCAGACCGGGGCCTCGGTCAGCAGCACCCGGTCCTGGGCGAAGCGGGTGCGATAGGCCGCGGCCGCCTCGGCGAGGCCGGCCCGCTGCCGGTCCGGGTCGGTCAGGACGACGCTGATGCGCCTTGCCGGTCCGTGCACGATCAGGCCATCGGCGCCCCGCCACTGGCCGCTGATGTCGGCGATCGCGAAGCCGCCCGGGAACAGCCTGGTGAGGTCGGCGGCGAACACCGCCCATTCGGCGTCGGAGACATCGGCGCGGCCGGCCACGG
>JADYYZ010000186.1 GCA_020853405.1 Acetobacteraceae bacterium | reverse complement strand
GTCACCCGCATCAAACGTACTTGGCAGGCGCAGAAGGTCGGCCATGCCGGCACGCTGGACCCTCTGGCGACCGGGGTGCTGCCGGTCGCCCTCGGCCAGGCCACCAAGACCGTCGCCTACGTCCAGGACGCGACCAAGGAGTACCGCTTCACGCTCTGTTTCGGCGAAGCCCGCGACACCGACGATGCCGAAGGCAAAGTTCTGGCCACCAGCGATGCCCGCCCGGCCGACGAGGCGATCCGTGCCGCGCTGAAAAGCTTCATCGGCGACATCATGCAGGTGCCGCCGGCCTTCTCGGCGATCAAGGTGGCGGGCGAGCGAGCCTATGACCTCGCGCGCGAGGGCAACCCGCCCGATCTCGCGCCGCGGCCGGCGCGGGTCGATCGGTTCGAACTCGTCGCCCGGCGGGATGCCGACCATGCCGAGTTCGCCGTGAGTTCCGGCAAGGGGGTCTATATGCGGAGCCTCGCCCGCGACCTCGCTCGCGCGGTCGGCACGGTCGGGCATATCAGCGCGCTCCGCCGGTTGCGGGTCGGCCCCTTCACGGAAGCGATGGCGGTGCCCCTGGACAAGGCGGCCCCGCCCGACGATAACGCGCCCGCCCAAAGCCCCCTGCTTCCGGTCGAGACCGCGCTGGCCGACATCCCGGCGCTGGCCCTGACCGAGGCGGAGGCCAGTCCGCTCAAGGACGGCCAGGCGATCAGCCTGGTGCCCCTGATCGGGCGCATCCCGCCCGCCGCCGACCCCGATGGGGGCCTGGTGCGCGCCGTGGCGGGCGGGCGGGCGGTGGCGCTCGGCCGGCTCGAGGACGGCATGCTGCACCCGGTGCGGCTGCTGGTTCCGGCCCGGGCGCCCACCCCCTGAGCGCAACCCGCGGGCGCATCACGCCCGCATGTGGAGGACCCACGATGTCGATCACGGCGGAGCGCCGCACGGCGCTGATCGGCGAGTACGCGACGAAGCCCGGTGATACCGGCAGCCCGGAGGTGCAGGTCGCGATCCTGTCCGAGCGGATCAGGAACCTGACCGAGCATCTCAAGACCCACGCCAAGGATTTCCACAGCCGCCGCGGCCTGCTGATGATGGTCGGCCAGCGCCGCGGCCTGCTGGATTATCTCAAGCGGAAGGATTCGCGGCGCTACGAGACACTGATCGAGCGGCTGGGCCTGCGCCGCTGAAGCATGCTCGCTTCAGGCTGAAGCGAGCATATTTCGCCAGACCCTGTTCGCGCGCGTGAGCGGCGTCGCGGGCGATCCGCGGCCGATCACGTGAAGCTGGCCTTGCGCGCACGCGGGGCGCGATTGCCGGCTCATGCCCCGTTCGCATCGCTGTTCAACGGCAGCGCGGGCGCGGGCCACAGGAAGGTCAGCTCGTGGCGGTTGTGCGACAGGTGCACGAGCCGCCCGCCGGGAATCGCCTCGAACGCCGCGATGCTGTCGTGGTCGGTCGGCCCCTGGAACTTCACGCTGGCGATGATCCGCGCCGCGCGGCCGGCATCGAGCCAGCGCCGTACCAGCCCGAGCGTGCGCGGCGGATAAGCGATCACGTCGCACAGCAGCCAGTCGATTCGAGGTTCCTTTCGCGGATCGATGCCGAATGCGCTTTCGCCGCGATGGCGCACGCCCAGCATCGCCGCCACCGAAGGCGCCAGCGGCGCCCGGTCGATCGCCACCACCCGCGCCGACAGGCTTGCCGCGACCCAGCTCCAGCCGCCGGGCGCGGCCCCGAGGTCGTAGCAGAGATCGCCCGGCCCCGGATGCGCGCCCAGGATCGTCAGCGCCTCCCACAATTTCAGGTAGGCCCGGCTCGGCGCCTCGCGCGATTCCTGGAATCGCGCCTCGCCGTTCGGGAACGGGCTCTGCCGGCGTGCTGCCAGCAGCACCCGATCCTCGGCCAGCAGCGTGAATGCGCCGGAGCGCTCGGGCAGGCGGCAGGGGAACGCGGTGCGGCCGGTGCCGGCGCGCGGCAGCCGTGCCGCAAGCGAAAGCGTCGCCGTGCCGTGCGGTCCCGCACGCGCGGCCCAGGGAAGTGCCGCCCAGGGAATACGGGCGGCGCGCATCGCTGCCAGCGCCGCCGCCGGTGCCATCTCGGCAGGCTCGATCCAGACATCCTGCGCCCAGGGCAGTGGCCGCGCCGGGTCGGCCGACAGCGCGAGCGGGCCGTGCCAGGTGTCGAGCCCGACGCCATGGCGGTCGGCGCACGCCGCGAGCTGCGCCTCGAAGCCGGGAGCGGCCAGGTAGGCGGCACGGATCACCACGGCACCGGCCCCGCCCCGCCCGGCCCGGCCCCGCCCGATCGCTACTCGACGACGATGCGCGGGCCCGCGCCCTCGCCGATCCGTTCCAGGCACTTCTCCCAGAGCCGGCTCGCGATCCTGCCGTAGAGCGCTGCCTCGGGCGAATCGGGGCGGGCCTGCACCACCGGGTGGCCCTCGTCGGAAAGCTCGCGGATCACGGGATCGAGCGGCAGCGCGCCCAGGAACTCGACGCCAAGCCGCTTCGCCTCGCGCTCGGCCCCGCCCTGGCCGAAGATCGCGCTCTGGTGGCCGCAGTTCGGGCAGCAGAACACGCTCATGTTCTCGACGATCCCAAGCACCGGCACGTTGGTGCGCTCGAACATTTTCAGGCCCCGCCGCGCGTCGATCAGCGCGATGTCCTGGGGTGTGGAGACGATCACCGCCCCGGTCAGCGGCACCCGCTGCGCCATCGTGAGCTGTGCATCGCCGGTGCCGGGCGGCATGTCGACGATCATGATGTCGAGCGGCCCCCAGCGCGTCTGGCCCATCATCTGTTCCAGCGCCCCCATCACCATCGGCCCGCGCCAGATCATCGGCGTTTCTTCCTCGACCAGGAAGCCGATGCTCATCACCGAAAGGCCCCAGGCGTGCATGGGATCGAGCATCTGGCCGGCGACGTGCGGCTTGCCGGCAACCCCCAGCATCCGCGGCAGCGAGGGGCCGTAGATGTCGGCATCGAGCAGCCCGACCTTCAGCCCCTGGCGCGCCAGCGCGACCGCCAGGTTCACCGCCATGGTGCTTTTCCCGACGCCGCCCTTGCCCGAGGCGACGGCGACGATGGCGCGGCAGGATTCCAGCAGCAGCGCCTTGTTCGCGCCGCCGCGCTGACCCGCC
>JADYYZ010000185.1 GCA_020853405.1 Acetobacteraceae bacterium | reverse complement strand
TTACTGCGCCCAGTGCAGCATCGCGTTGCCGGTCAGCTCGGTGCCGTTATCGCTGACCATCGCCGCAGGGGGAGCCGACCCGCGGCCCGAGGGCCGAAACGCCGCGCGGTGCTACCGATGTGCTGCCGCGCGGTCCGGGCGCAGTCGAAAAACCCAAGGATTTCCAAGGGCTTTCACTTCGGCGTCATCACCATGACCATCTGGCGTCCCTCGACCCGGGGCATCTGCTCGACCTTGGCCATCGAATCGAGCTCGGTGCGCACGCGCTCCAGCACCTTGGCGCCGAGGTCCATGTGGGCCATCTCGCGGCCGCGGAAGCGCAGCGTCACCTTTACCTTGTCGCCCTCCTCAAGGAAGCTCTTCATCGCCCGCATCTTCACGCCATAGTCATGGTCGTCGATGTTCGGGCGGATCTTGATCTCCTTGATCTCCATCACCTTCTGGCGCTTCTTCGCCTCGTTCTTCTTCTTCTGCTGCTCGTACTTGTACTTCCCGAAATCGAGCAGCTTGCAAACCGGCGGTGACTGGTTGGGAGAAATCTCGACCAGGTCGAGGCCGACATCGGCGGCGCGCGCAAGCGCCTCGCGGATCGGCACCACGCCCTGCATCTCATTGTTGTGGTCGATCAGGCGCACCGTCGGCACGCGGATCTCGTCGTTGATGCGGGGCCCTTCGCGAACGGGCGCCGGCAGGTTCTGGGGCGGACGGGGGATGGGACAGCTCCTGTAATCGTTGACGAAAGGAAATCAGTTTGGCCGCAGCGCGTTTGCCCCGCAAGCCCCGCCGAGGCAGACGCTCAGGCCGCCGGCCGGATGCCGGAGCCGCTGCCGCCATTGCGCAGATCGGGCGGCGTCGCCTCGTCTGCAAGGCGGGCGGCGGCGACCTCAAGGCCCAGCACCTCCTGCGCCTGGCCGCCCAGGCGGCGCAGCGCCAGCGTGCGCCCCTCCGCCTCCTTGCGGCCAACCACGGCGATCACCGGCACCTTGGCCAGGGAGTGCTCGCGGATCTTGTAGGTGATCTTTTCGTTGCGCAGGTCGGTCGTCACGGCAAGCCCGGCCCTGGCCAGTGCCGCGGCGGCCTCGCGGGCGAAGCCGTCGGCCTCGCTGGTGATGGTCGCCACCACCAGCTGGTGCGGCGCCAGCCATAGCGGGAATTTCCCGGCATAGTGCTCGATCAGCACGCCCAGGAACCGCTCGAGGCTCCCCAGCACGGCGCGGTGCAGCATCACAGGGCGGTGCTTTGCGCCATCCTCGCCGACAAAGGTGGCGTCAAACCGCTCGGGCAGCACCAGGTCGACCTGCAGCGTGCCGCACTGCCAGTCGCGGCCGATCGCATCGCGCAGCACGAACTCCAGTTTCGGTCCGTAGAACGCCCCTTCCCCCGGGTTCAGCGCGTAGGCGATGCCAGCCGCCTCACAACCCTCTCGAAGCGCTGCCTCGGCCTTGTCCCACACGGCGTCCGCGCCGGCGCGCTGGGCCGGGCGATCGGAGAATTTCACCGCGAACTCGGCGAACCCCAGGTCACGGTAGATGGTGCGCAGCAGCTGCACGAAGCGAACGGTTTCGGCGGCGATCTGATCCTCGGTGCAGAAGATGTGCGCATCATCCTGCACGAAGCCGCGCACCCGCATCAGCCCGTGCAGCGCGCCCGAGGGTTCGTAGCGGTGGCAGCTGCCGAATTCCGCAAAACGGATGGGCAGTTCCTTGTAGCTGCGGATGCCCTGCTTGAAGATCTGCACGTGGCCGGGGCAGTTCATCGGCTTCAGCGCGAGGGTCTTTCCATCCTCGGTCTCGGCGACGAACATGTTGGCGCGGTAGTTCTCCCAGTGACCCGACTGCTCCCAGAAGGCGCGGTCCATCAGCTGGGGCGTCTTCACCTCCTGGTAGCCGTCGGCATCGACCTGGCGACGCACATAGTTCTCAACGTTGCGCCACAGCCGCCAGCCGTTGGGGTGCCAGAACACCTGGCCGACCGCCTCCTCCTGCATGTGGAACAGGTCCATCTCGCGGCCGAGGCGCCGATGGTCGCGCTTTTCCGCCTCCTCCTGCTGGTGCAGGTACAGGTCGAGTTCCTTGCGCTCGCGCCAGGCGGTGCCGTAGATGCGGCTCAGCATGGCGTTGCGATGATCGCCCCGCCAGTAGGCGCCGGCCACCTTCGTCAGCTTGAAGGCGTCACCGACATGGCCGACCGTCGGCATGTGCGGGCCGCGGCACAGATCGGTCCATTGGCCCTGGCGATAGAGCGTGATCGTCTCGCCGGGCGGCAGATCGTGGATCAGCTGGACCTTGTATTTCTCGCCCTTCGCCTCGAAGGTGCGCACCGCTTCGTGGCGGCTGGTGACGATACGCTCGAACGCGGCGCCACGCGCGATGATCTCGCGCATCTTCGCCTCGATCGCGGGGAAGTCCTCCGGCGTGAATGGCTCATCACGCGCGAAGTCGTAGTAGAACCCGTTCTCCACGGCTGGTCCGATCGTCACCTGCGTGCCGGGATAGAGTTCCTGGACCGCCTCGGCCAGGACGTGGGCGGCATCGTGGCGGATCAGCTCCAGCGCCTCGGGGTCCTTGCGGGTGATGAAGACGACCTGGGCGTCGGCCTCGATCGGGCGCGCGAGATCCCGGATCGCGCCATCGACCTTGACGGCAATGGCGGCCTTGGCAAGCCCAGGGCCGATCGCGGCGGCGAGGGCGGCACCGGTCAGCGGCGCGGCGAAGGCGCGCACCGACCCATCGGGAAGCGTATAGGCGGGCAAGGATTCTATTCCGTGGTCATGGCCGAGGCGCGGACTGTGCGGATGCGCGGCAACCTGGTCAAGGCGCATCCGTCATGGCAGGGCGGCGGTTACCGCGGCCACGTCGAGCTCGCGGAGGTCGGGCGCCCGAAG
>JADYYZ010000184.1 GCA_020853405.1 Acetobacteraceae bacterium | reverse complement strand
CATAGTCAAAGGTACGTCAGACAAGCGCCAGGTCACAGCACACGCGAATAACCTCCGCGCCGCCACAACCAAACGCCGCCAACCTACCCCTTCCTCTCTCTCGTCCAGATGCAATTTTCAAAGAGCGTCGCGAACAAGACCCCTCGTGCCCCAGAGGGCACGAAACCCGTTCGCCGGTTCGGAATGGCGCCCCAAAGATCAGGGCGAAACCCTTCTATACCGAAACGGGGCGGCGGATGCAAGTGCCGACGCCCCGTCTGCGTCGCCGGCCAGATAGCCGAATCCGCCCGCCCCCGCAAGCCCCCCGGCCCGCCACCGCCCTGGATGCCGCGGCCGCCGGGAACGCCCCCCTGGGGATCGCGGTCCCTGGGTCCGCGGCCGGCGCGGCTCAGCTGACGCTGTGAAAATCCTTGAACCAGGCGACGAACCGCGGCACCCCGACATCGATCGGCGTGGTCGGCGCAAATCCCGCATCGGCGCGGATCGCCTCGATATCGGCAAACGTCGCCACCACGTCGGCAGCAAGTTTCGGGGCAAAGCGGATCCTCGCCCGCACGCCCAAAGCTTCCTCCAGCAGCCCGATATAGCGCATCAGCGGTTCGGACCGGTTGTTGCCGATGTTGTAGACGCGGGCCGGCGCGCCGCTGTTCGGGCAGGGCGGTGGCCGGTCCAGAACGGCCAGCACACCGGCCACGATGTCGTCGATGTAGGTGAAGTCGCGGCGCATCTCGCCGTTGTTGTAGACCGTGATCTCGCGCCCCTCGGTCATCGCCGAGGCGAACAGATAGGCCGCCATGTCGGGCCGCCCCCATGGCCCGTAGACGGTGAAGAAGCGCAAGCCCGTGCTGGGGATCGCATAGAGATGCGCATAGGCGTGCGCGATCAGCTCGTCGGCCTTCTTGGTGGCGGCATAAAGCGAGACCGGCGTGTCGGTGCGGTCCTCGACACTGAACGGCAGTTTGCTGTTGCCGCCATAGACCGAGCTCGACGAGGCATAGACGAAATGCCTGAGGCCAGGCAGCCGGCGGGCCAGTTCCTGCATCACCACCTGGCCCATCACGTTGGCCGTGACATAGGCGTAGGGGTTGACGAGCGAGTAGCGAACGCCCGCCTGGGCAGCGAGATGCACGATCCGGTCCGGCGCGTCAGCGCCCTCCGCGATCGGCAGCATCGCCTCGTGGTCGGCGATGTCGGCGCGGCGGAACCCGAAGCCCGGCGCGCGCGCAAGCAGCGCAAGCCGCGCCTCCTTCAGCCGCGGGTCGTAATAGTCGTTGAGGTTGTCGATCCCCAGCACGCGCTCGCCGCGCGCCAGCAGCGCCTGGGCGACGTGGAAGCCGATGAAGCCGGCGGCGCCGGTGACCAGAACCGGTTGCTGGGTTGACATGGAACGCGATGCCTTTCCGGTACCGACGTGGCGGGCGGCGCCGCGGCGCCCGGCGCGGTTTTCACGTCAACGGCTGGACCAGCCACACGCGAGCTGCTCTAGGCGAGCATCCGGCCCCTGGCAACCGCGATCGCGGGAACCCCGCGGGGTCGGCTCAGGCAGCCCGCCCGGCGGGCCCCCGCAGCCGCAAGCCGGAGGCGGCCGGCAATCCGGCGTGCGTTGTCGCGACCGCCATTTCCCAGGCACGCAGATGCTGTTCGGCAGCGTGCGCCTGGGCGATCCAGTCACGCACCGCCGCGCGCGGCACGCCGTGGCGTCCCGCCAGCACCTCGCGCACGCGATCGCTCCAGGCGCTGTCCGGGGCAGCCTCGCTGATGCCCTCGATTCCCAGCGCCTCGACCAGCGCGGTGCGCGCCGGCGCGATCACGGGCACGCCGACGGCCGCCGCCTCGATCAGGCCGATCGGCACGCCGCTGCCCATGCGCGGGTCGATCACCGCCGCCGCCCGCGCCAGGCGCGCCAACGCTTCGTGGCGGGCCAGGGGGCCCTGCCAGTCGACCCGATCGGAAAGCCCGGCATCGCACAGCGCCTCGCGAAGCTGATCCGCGCCGGGCCCCTCGGCCAGCACGCACAGGCTGGTCGTGTCCGGCGCGCCCTGCATCGCCGCAACCACGCGGGCTGCGGGAAAGTCAGCGTGAATGCGCCCCTGCAGCAGCAGCACCGGTTCGACCGTTCGCCGCTCGGGCAGCAGGGCGAGATCGATCGGCGGCGGCGCCACCAGGGCGCGCCTGCCTTCCCGCACGAGGGCCGTCTGGCGTGCCTCGGCCAGCGCCGCGCGGGTGCCGAACAGCAGCACCGCCGCCCCGCGCACCGCCTGGCCGCGCTCGATCCGGCGCGCGAGGCGAGCCAGCCACGATCCGCGCGGCGGGGCCACCGCCGGCATCGCGAGCACGATCGGCAGGCCGAGCCAGTGCGCCGCGGGCAGGACCGCATAGGCGGCCTGGATGCCGTGCGCGTGCACCACATCGGGCGCCATCTCCCAGACCGTCTCGACCAGGCGCGGCCGCACGCCACCGAATCGCCGGCGGCGCTGGAAGGCACGGGTCGCGGTCGGGATTCCGCGCGCGCGGGCCGCGGCGGCCAGCGGCGAGCCGGTTTCGGTCACCAGCGCGTGGCGCACGCCGCGTGCCGCCGGCGTCGCATCGATCACCGCCAGCGCGGCGGTCGCCGCCCAGCCCGGGTCGCCATCGGCAACCACATGCAGCACGCGCATGAAATCATCCTCCGTGCAGGGCGCGGGCGGATGCGCGCGCTGCCGCGCCATGACAACAGAGCCATGCTTGACGATCCGTGAAACCAGGCCGTGGCCGACACGACGAACGCGCTGGCGCCACCCGCGTTCGCCGCCGCGCACGCACCGGCGTGCGTGCGCCCTCAGCTGCGCCCGACCAGGCGGTCCTCGACGAGTTCAAGCAGCGCGTGGCCGATCGTGATGTGGGTTTCCTGCACGCGCGCCGTTTCGCTGCTGGGCACGACGATCGCATGCTCGCAAAGGCCGGCCGCCGGATGGCCGCTGCCGCCCAGCAGGCCGAGCCGCCGGATTCCGAGCGCGGCGGCCGCCTCCAGCGCGCGCACGACGTTCGGCGAGCGGCCGGAGGTGGTGATCGCCACCAGCACGTCGCCGGCGCGGCCCAGCCCCGACAGCGGGCGCGCGAAGACCATCTCGAACCCGTAATCATTGCCGCCGGCAGACAGCGCGGCGGGGTCGAGCGTCAGCGCGATTGCCGGCCAGCTCGGCCGCTCGACCCCGCCGCGCAGCCGCACCAGCAGTTCGGTGGCAAGGTGCTGCGCATCGGCCGCCGAGCCGCCATTGCCGCAGAAGAACACCTTGCCGCCGGCGGCAAGGCAATCGGCGATCACCCCGACCATCGCCAGCATGCCGGCCGCGTGCTCGGCGGCGACGCGGGTTTTCAGCGCCGCCGAGCGGGCAAAGATGTCAGCAAGCTTCTCGGCCTCGTCCATGCCCGCACCCCGCGAAACGGTTGCCACCGCCACGCCAGCGCGGCCCGCCGGCGCGGTCAACCCGCAATGCCGGTGACGATCAGGCGGCGCGGGCGCGCACCGCGGCTTCCTGAGCGAAACTGTCAGCCATGTGGCGGCCGAGCGCCTTCGCCACCGGCTGGTTGGCGTGCGGGCCGATCTCCAGCGCGATCGCGAAGCCAGGCAGTTCCGGCAACCCGTCGGCCTTGCCCAGCACCCGCGTTCCCGGCGGCACGATCACGTCGCTGACCACCCCGATCGCGATACCCGCCTGCACCGCGGCCAGCTGGCCGGTCAGCCGGTCGGAGATGTAGACGACGCGATAGGACCTGCCGATCCGCTTCAGCTCTGCCTCGGCGGCGCGGCGCCACGAGCAGCCGGGATGGGCGAACGCCATCGGCAGCGGGTTGCGCGCGAGAAGCCCGCATTCGCCCGGGCGCGAGGAATCGGGGCCGACCCAGACCAGCCGCCCCTTCCAGACCAGCTCGGCCTCGGGCCGTTCCGGGCTTCCCGTGCACAGGGCAAGGTCGAGCTCGCCCTTCTCGAGCTTGCGGCGCAG
Organism: Acetobacteraceae bacterium; assembly: GCA_020853405.1. Taxonomy (GTDB): domain Bacteria; phylum Pseudomonadota; class Alphaproteobacteria; order Acetobacterales; family Acetobacteraceae; genus JADYYZ01. The sequence goes on along the minus strand of JADYYZ010000184.1, from coordinate 3,285 downwards.
GCTCGACGAGGTCTCGCACTCCACCGCGACGTCGACATTGGGATAGGCGTCGGCGAAGCGGGCCAGGATCGGCGGCAGGAAGCGCGGCGCATAGTCGTCGGGCACGCCGAGCCGCACCAGGCCGGCCATGCGGGGCTGGCGGAACCCGGCGACGATCTCGTCGTTCAGGCTCAGCAGCTGGCGGGCACGGCCCAGCAGGTAGACGCCGTGATCGGTCAGCACGAGGCCCCTGCCCTCCTTGCGGAACAGTTTGCGGCCGAGCGTCTCCTCGAGTTTCCCCATCTGCATCGAAACCGCCGACTGCGTGCGGCCGACCACCTCGGCGGCGCGGGTGACGCTGCCGGAATCGGCGACGGCGACAAACGCGCGCAGCTGGGCATGGTCGAGCGCGGGCAGCGGGGCGATCGCGGCGGGGTCATCCATACGGATCAATTTACCTGAACTGTCCGATCAGATCAATTCGTTTGTCTTATGTGGTGGCGCACGCCACCTTGGCCATACCGGAGCCACCGGCGGCAACCAGCCAAGGGTCCGGCGAACACTGGAATGATGGAGTTTCCGATGACAACCCGTCCGCTCCCGACCACCGCCCCCGTCGATTTCGCCGGCGTCACCGGCGCCTGGCAGGGCTTCGCCGCCCGCCTGCTGGCAGCGGTCCGTGCGGTCGGCACCCGCCGCGAGCTCCTGGAGATGGACCAGCGCATGCTGGCCGATATCGGCATCACCCACTCCCAGGCGGTGAGCGAGGCGCGGCGCATGCCCTGGGACATCGGGCCGACGCCGACGCGGCGCTGAGGGGCCGCCTGCCGAACCGACAGGCAGCATCAGCGACAAGGCAGAAAATCAACGCAAGGCGGCGGCGCGAAGCAGGCAGCTTCCGCCGCCGTTGCGACCCGCACGCCGCCCATTGCCGGCCGGCCACGATCCGCGCCGGCAAAGCCGAGAGCGAGCGCGTCCCTTGGGCTTGCATCCAGTGCCGGAGCGCCTCGCCGATTCACGGCCCGGCCTGCGCCGCCAAAGGCATCTGGAAGATACGCCGATAGAGATCGGCCCCGAAACTCCTGGAAAGCGGCCTGGCGGTGACGAGGCGGAAGCTTCGCGCGCCGTCCTCGCCGCGGTCCGCGCGCAGGAACAGCACCCGCTGATCATCGAGGAACGATCTGGCGAACTCGTACATGTGCGAGACGAACAACACCGTGACGTTGTTCTCCAGCAGCGCGCCGACGATCTGGCGCGCGATCTCCGAGCCTTCGCGTTCATTGGTCGCCGCGAACGACTCGTTGAACAGCACCAGGCCGCCCTGGCGGATCGCATTGGCGATGGCGTCCATCCGCACGAGCTCCTCGTCGAACTTGCCGCTCCGCATGCTGCGGTCCTCCTCGCGCTTGCAGTGGGTGAACAAGCCGGAATGGAGTGACGTCGACAGCGCGTCCGCGGTGACGAACATGCCGCATTGCGTCATCAGCTGGGCCAGGCCCACACTGCGCAGGAATGTCGTCTTGCCGCCACGATTGGCGCCGGTGATGATGACCAGCGGCCTGCCCTCGGCATCGATGTCGTTACCCACGACAGGCCGCCCCATGGTCAATGCCAGGCAGGCATCGCGCAGGTTCCTGCAGCGGAAGTGGCCTTGGCCTTCGCGCGGCTCGGGGAACGCGACCGCCTCGCCGATCCGCCCGAAGCGTTCACTCAGATTGAGGCAGCCAAGATAGAAGGCCAGTTCGGCACGCAGCGTCCTGATGAAATCCAGGACGTGTCCGGCGGATTGGTACAGCGCATCGGATATCAGGCCGAGACCACGGCCTTGCAGCTCGGCGAAAGCCTGCGCCCCCGCGTCGTCGCGCGGGTGCAGCTGATAGGTAAAACTGGGGCCCCCGGACGTAAGGGCGCGACGCAGCCAGCTCAGATCGCGCGCCTGCGGCCTGCGCAGCATCGTGCCCATCGCCTTGCCGCCATCGCCGACCTCGGCACTCAGCAGCAGGCCGTTGCGGAATGTCAGGTTATCGAGGTCGGCACGTGCCGCCTCGAGATAGGCGTCGTCGAGGTCCCGATCGAGCGTCGCGAACAGCCGCCGAAACCCGACGGACGTGAACCGGCCGGCGTGACGGTTGCAGCTGTCGCGCAAGCGGCGGAGCACGCCGAGGCAGCTCTGCAGGGTGTGCACGCCGCTGCCCACCATCGAGGCGGCATCCCTGCCGTAGAGGCTGTATCGCCAGCTGTTTTCCCGGCTGAACGGCTCGATCGCGATCGCATAAAACTGCCGCACGATGGCCGGATTGGCGAGGCAGTCCTTCAGCACGGCCTGGCGATGGAGAATGCTCGCCATGTCGTTGTCCCAGGCACGGGCGCAGGCTGCTTCCATGATGCCGCGGAGATAGCGATCGCCGGCCGCCGCAGCGTCGAGCAGCACCCCGAGCTCGAGATCCTGCGCGTACGGGATCGGGGTTTCCGGCGGGGGCGGCTCCGCCTCGAAGGCGCGATCCGGATGCATCAGGAGCACCTTCATGGGCGGATCCTCCTGCGCAGCTGGTCGTAGGTCACACCCCGCTTCTGCGCGAGCGAGAGCGCGTAGGCCAGTCCATCGGCCGGTTTGCGGATGATCCTGAACGTTCGCCGTGCCGGATCTTCGGGGTCGACCGTACTCACCATGCTGACGGTCGCATCGCCCAGCCTGGACAGCGAATCGATGAAGGTGACGCACACGCCGATCGCGTCGGCGGCCAGGATCCGCCCGAGAATCGCGGTGCTGAGGAAGACCTGGTCATCCAGGCTGGTCGAATTGAAGATCTCGTTGAGGATGATCAGGCTGTCCGGAGTGATGGTCGCGCAGCTCGCATGCAGCCGGACGAGCTCGTCCTCGAGCTTGCCGCGCAGGTTGGTGATGTCTTCCTCGCGCTCGAAATGGGTGAAGATGCGGTCGGGAAGAAAGAGGCGCGCCGACCTCCCGGGAACGGGGCAGCCGAGGCCGGCCAGGAAATGCAATTGCCCGACCATGCGGGCGAAGGTCGTCTTGCCGCCCTGGTTCGGGCCCGAGACGACCAGCAGGCGCTCGCGGCCGGAAAGGTCGAAATCGTTGCCGACGATCCCCCCCGTCTCCGGGGCGCGCTTCGCTGCAAGCGCGAGGTCGAAGCCTCCCTCCACCTTCGTCGTCTTCGATACGAGCGATATCCCGGGGTGGCAGAACGGCAGTCCGCTGCGTTTCAGGGGTTCGATGAAGTCGAGATAGGCGACATAGAAGCCGATCTCGCGATCGAAGCGCGCGATCGTCGCATCGATGAACCCGGT
>JADYYZ010000183.1 GCA_020853405.1 Acetobacteraceae bacterium | reverse complement strand
GCGCTGATCGAGGGCTATTCGTCGACCACCTGGGTCCCCGAAGGATGGAACGCAAGGCGCGACGAGGCCGGCAACCTGATCCTGCGGAGGGATGCGTGATGCAGCTCGACCCGGTCGAATACGCCGTCCTCAGCCAGTCGCTGATCGCAGCAGCCCGCGAGATGGGCGCGAAGCTGATCCGCTCGGCCTACTCGACCATCCTGCGCGAGGCGCGCGACGGGTCGGCAGCGCTGCTCGACGCGAACGGCGGAACCGTGGCGCAGGCCGAGCTGATTCCGCAGCAGCTCGGCAGCGTCGGGAAGATCTTCGCGGCCTGTGCGGCGCTCTATCCGCCGCAGACGGTGCGACCCGGCGAGGTGCTGTTCATCAACGACCCCTATTCCGGCGGCCAGCATCTGCAGGATGTCTATGTCTTCCACCCGATCCATGTCGGCACCGAGGTGATCGGCTTCGCCGCCTCGGTCGCGCACCATCTCGACCTCGGCGGCGGCAATCCCGGCCTCAACCCGGCGGCAGTCGACGTCTATTCGGAGGGGCTGATCATCCCGCCGATCAAGATCGACCTCGAACGCGACTGGCACGGCGGCGGCTTCGAGCGGCTGCTGCGCGCCAACGTCCGGGTGCCGCACCAGACCATGGGCGATTTCGATGCGCAGATGGCCGCGAACGCCATCGGCGTGCTGCGGGTGCAGGAACTCGTCGAGCGCTACGGCGCGGACAAGGTGCGCGCCGTGATGGCGGCGCTGCAGGACTATTCCGAGACCCGCATCCGCGCCGCCATCGCCCAGGTGCCCGACGGCGTCTATGTCGGCGAGGACTGCATCGATGACGACGGCATCGGCGAGGCGCCGCTGCCGGTGCGCGCGACCGTCACCGTGAAGGGCGAGAGCATCGCGGTCGATTTCGCGGGAACCGCGCCGCAGGTGCGCACCAACATCAACTCGCCGTTCACCTCGACGCTGGCCGCCACCGTCTCGGCGATCAAGGCGTCGCTGACCAGCCCGGACATTCCCTTCAATGACGGCACCATGCGCCCGATCAGCGTCACGGCGCCGGTCGGCTCGCTTCTCAACCCGCGCCATCCGGCACCGGTGCGGGCACGCATGCTGGGCTGCACGCGCGCCTGGAACGCGGTGATGAAGGCGCTGGCCCAGGCGGTGCCCGACCGCGTGATCGCCTGCGGCTTCGATACCACCACCTCGTTCTGCCTCTCCTTCCTCGGGCCGCACGGCTGGTCGGTCTATCTTGAGGTCTATGGCGGCGGCTTCGGGGCGACGGCGGCAAGCGATGGCTGCGATGCCGTCGACAATCCGCTTTCCAACTGCTCCAACACGCCGGTCGAGGCGATGGACCAGGATTTCTCGTTCTTCCGTGTCAGCGACTATGCGCTGCGGCCGGACAGCGCCGGCGATGGAACCCATCGCGGCGGTGCGGGGTATCTGCGCCGCATCGACATCCTCGAGGACGGCACCAGGATCGCGCTCTATTCGGATCGGTTCCGCCGCACCCCCGATGGCCTGTTCGGCGGCAGGCCAGGCACCACCGGGTCGTGCGAGGTGATGCGTGACGGCCAGCGCATCGTGCTCCGCTCCAAGGACCAGATGGAGCTGCGCAAGGGGGATATCGTCACGCTCTCGCTCGGCGGCGGCGGCGGCTATGGCGAGCCTTCCGCCCGCAGCGCTGCCGCCCGTGCACGCGACATCGAGGACGGCCTGGTCAGCGCGCCCGCGGGCACGACCTGAGGCGATGGCGCGTTCCGCCGACAGCGCCGGCACCTCGCTCTGGGCCGCCACCGCCGAGGAGCCGGCCCCCGACGCGCCGGCGTTGCAGGGCGAGGCAGAGGCCGATGTCGCCGTCATCGGCGGCGGCGTGACCGGCCTGTCGGCGGCACTGAACCTTGCCGAGGCGGGCGCCCGCGTCGTCGTCCTGGAAGCGCGCGAGATCGGCTTCGGCGGCTCCGGGCGCAATGGCGGCCAGGTGATACCGGGCCTCAAGCTCGACCCTTCCGAGATGCGCGCGAAGTGGGGCGAGGCACGCGGGCGCACGCTCGCAGGCGCGGTCGGTGCCGCGGCCGACAAGGTGTTCGCGCGTATCGAGAAGCACGCCATCCGCTGCGCACCGCTGCGCAATGGCTGGATCCAGGCGGCGCACGCGCCACCGGCACTGGCGCGGGTGCTGCGCCGGGCCGCGGAATGGCAGCAGCACGGCGCGCCGGTCACGACCTTCGATGCCGCGGCGATCGCCGGGCGCCTCGGCACAAGCGAATATGTCGGCGGCTGGCGCGACGGCAGGGCAGGCACGATCCAGCCGCTCTCCTACACGCGGGGGCTCGCGCGCGCGGCGCTGGCGGCAGGCGCCCTGCTGCATGCGAACAGCCGCGCGCGCCTGCTCCGCCGCGACGGTGCTGCCTGGCGGATCGAGACCGATGCCGGCGTGCTGCGGACACCTTGCGTCATCGTCGCCACCAACGCCTACACCGATCGGCTGGTTCCCGGCCTCGCCGAGACGCTTCTGACCGTGCAGAGCATCCTGATCGCGACCGCGCCGCTGCCGGAGGCGATGGCCGCGCGCATCCTGGCCGGGGGCGAGTGCGTCTCGGAGACGCGACGGTTGGCCTTCTATTTCCGGCGCCTGGCCGACAACCGCCTGGTCTTCGGCGGCCGCGGCGCTGCCGGCGAGGAGGAGCGCGAGAGCCTGTTCCGCGCCCTGCACGGCATCCTGGCGCGGCTTTATCCCGATGCCGCCAGGCTGCCGATCACCCATCGCTGGTCAGGCCAGGTGGCGCTGACGCTCGATGGCCTGCCGCGCGTGCACGAGCCCGCGCCCGGCCTGTTCATCGGCCTCGGCTACAACGGCCGCGGCCTGGCCATGGGCACGCTGATGGGAGAGTGGCTCGCCGCCCGCATCCATGCCGGGCTGGAAGCCCCGCTGCCGCGCACCGACCTCGCGCCGATCCCCTGGCATGCGCTGCGCAAACCCGCGATCGCGCTCGGCATCGGCTGGGCCTGGACCCGCGACAGGATGGGATTGGCCGGGTGAGCGAAAGCGCCCTGTTCAGCCGGTTCGCGGTTCGCGACGTCACGCTCGGCAACCGGATCATGATCTCGCCGATGCAGCAATACATGGCGGGCACGGACGGCATGCCGAACGCCTTCCACGCCCAGCATTATGGGCGCCAGGCGATCGGCGGTGCCGGCGCGGTGATGACCGAGGCGCTGGCCGTCTCGCCCGAGGGGCGCGTCAGCTGGCACGATCTCGGCCTGTGGAACGATGCGCAGATGGAGGCGCTGAAGCCGATCGCCGACGCACTCGGCGCTGCCGGCGCGGTGCCGGCCACGCAGCTGATCCATGCCGGGCGCAAGGGCAGCGTCGGCCGCCCATGGGAAGGCTACAACCCGCTGACCGCGGCCGATGAAGCGCGCGGCGCACCGCCCTGGACGACCGTCGCTGCCAGCGCGCTTCCCGCCAACCCCGGCTGGCACGCGCCGGTGGCGATGGATGGCGCGACGATTGCGCGCACCATCGATGCCTATCACGAGGCGGCCGGGCGGGCAGCGCGCGCGGGCTTCCGCCTGCTCGAGATCCACGCCGCGCACGGCTATCTCATCCATTCCTTCCTGTCGCCGCTTTCCAACCGGCGCGAGGATGCGTGGGGCGGCGATCGCGCCGGGCGGCTGCGCTTCCTGCTGGCGGTGAGCGAGGCGGTGCGGGCGGCCTGGCCGTCCGGCCTGCCGCTGTCGGTTCGGCTTTCCTGCATCGACGACCAGCCGGGCGGCTGGACGATCGAGGACAGCATCGCGGCGGCGCGCGCGCTGAAACTGCTGGGCGTCGACCTGATCGACTGTTCCTCGGGCGGGCTTGGCGAGCGCACCACGACCAGGCTGGTTCGCCGCCAGGAAGGCTACCAGGTACCGTTCGCGGAACGCATCCGAAGCGAGGCCGGCATCGCCACCATCGCGGTCGGCCTGATCCGCACGCCCGCCTATGCCGAGGCGGTGATCCGCGAGGGCAAGGCCGACCTGGTGGCAATCGGGCGCGAGGCGCTGTTCAATCCGCACTGGGCCCTGCACGCTTCCCAGGTGCTCGGAACCGACCCGGGCTTCGAGGCCTGGCCCTCGGCCTGGGGGTGGTGGCTGGAAAAGCGGGCCCGCGCCGCACGCGCGCCCGCGGCATGACAACGGCAGCATGACAAGGAGGGTGGAACCATGATTCGACGCAGGACACTGGCGGGGCTGGGCGCGGGGCTGCTGGCGGCGCCTTCGCTCGTGGCGTCGCGCGCGCGGGCGCAGGGGGGACAGCTGCCGGTGGCGGGCGTGTATTCGCTGTCCGGCACGTTCGCCAATGTCGGCGAGCTGCTGAACAAGGGCAGCCAGTGGGCCTTCGAGCACTACGGCACGGCGGCGGGCCAGCGCATCAGCTACACGCTGCTCGACGACCAGGGCGACCCGGGGCGGTCGGTGCGGCGCGTGCAGGAAGCGATGGGCCAGGGCGTGAAGCACATCGTCGGCTGCACCACCTCGGCGATCGCGCTGGCGGTCGCCAAGGAGGTCTACGCACGCGGCGGCGTCTACATCCACATGGCGGGCGCCGACGAGGCAACGGGGTCGGAATGCAACCGCGCCTCGTTCCGCTGGCCCGGCGCGAGCTACACCGCGATCAACGCGACGCTGCGGCCGTTCATCGCGCGCAATGCGGAAGCGAAGCGGTGGTACACCATCACCGGCCAGTACGTGTTCGGCGAAAGCCTGCTGACCAACCTGAAATCGGTGCTGCAGGATGTCGGCCACCAGCACATCGGCAACTCGTACCACTCGCTCAGCGAGCGCGAGTTCTCGGGCTACATCACCGCCGCGATCGCAGCCAAGCCGGATGTGCTTGCGATCTGCAACTTCGGCAACCAGACGCTCGACGTGCTGCGCCAGGCGGTATCGTTCGGCATGAAGCGCAACACCAAGATCGTGGTGCCTTGGTCGACCGGGCTCGACCAGTTCCGCGCCTGGGGGCCCGATACCTGCGACGGTGTCTATTTCGGGGTGAACTACTGGCATGGCATCGATTCGCCCGGCAACCGCGTGGTGCAGCAGGTGGTGCGCCAGAAGACCAACGACGCGACAAACTACCTCCAGGCGTGCGGCTGGGCGGTCGCGCAGATGCTGGTGGAAGGCGCCAACAAGGCGGGCACGACCGAGATCGCGCCCCTGATCCGCACGCTGGAGGGCCTGACCTACGAGGGGCCGACCGGCACCGAGCTGATCCGGGCCGAGGACCACCAGGTGATCAAGGACTACTACCTGATGCTCGGCAAGGCACGCGCGGCGATGCGCGATCCCAACGACTTTGCCGAGGTGATCGCGGCGACCAAGGCGTTCCTGCCGCCCGACAAGACCGGCTGCCGCATGAGCTGAACGGGCATATCGGCGTGTCGGGCCAGATTCTCGTCTTCCAGCTGCTGAACGGCATCGGCATCGGGATGATCTATTTCCTGCTGTCGGTCGGGCTGACGATGATCTTCGGCCTGATGCGCTTCGTTAACTTCGCGCACGGCGTGCTGTACCTGGTCGCAGCCTACGCCGCCTATGTGGTCAGCCAGCTCACCGGCTCGATGCTGTGGGCGCTGCTGTTCGGGCCGCTGGCGGCGGCCTCGCTTGCCATGCTGGCCGAACGGCTGCTGCTGCGCCACACCTACGCGATGCCGCACGAGGCGCAGATCCTGATCACCTTCGCGGTCGCGCTGATCGTCCAGGAACTGGTGATCCTGATCTTCGACCCGCTGGCGAAGAACGTGCCGGTGCCGGATTTCCTGAGCGGCATCGTCTTCCTGGGCCCCTTCATCTACCCGGCCTACCGGCTGGCGGTCGTGGCGGTCGCGGCGGTGGTCGCGCTGCTGCTCTGGCTGGTGCTGGAACGCACGCGCTTCGGCGCCATCCTTCGCGCCGGCTCCGAGAGCGCCGAGATGGTGAGCCTGCTCGGGATCGACGTGCACCGCGTGTTCTTCGCCGCGTTCGCGCTCGGCGGCGCGCTGGCCGGGCTTGCCGGCGCGCTCGCCGCGCCGCTCCGCGGCGTCGAGCCGTTCATGGGGCTGGAGGCACTGGCGATCGCCTTCGTCGTGGTCGTGGTCGGCGGCATCGGCTCGTTCACCGGCGCGCTCTTGGGCGGGCTGCTGATCGGCGTCGTGCAGAGCGTGATGAGCAGCCTCTGGCCGGAAGGCGCGCAGCTGATGATCTACGGCGCGATGGCGCTGGTGCTGCTGGTGCGGCCGGCCGGCCTGATGGGCCGCGCATGAACGCGTTCCACGAAAAGGGCGGGTTCCCCGACATCACGACGGCCGGCATCGCGGCGACACTCGTGCTGCTGCCGTTCGTGCTGCCGACGGTGACGCTGGCATCGGAGGTGGTGGTCTTTTCGGTCGCGGCGCTCTCCTGCGTGTTCCTGCTCGGCATGGTCGGGCTGCTGTCGTTCGGACAGGGCCTGTTCTTCGGGATCGGCGCCTACACCTCGGCGGTGCTGCTGAAGGAGCACGCCCTCGCGACCCTGCCGGCGGTGCTGGTCGCCGCCTTCGCCTCGGCCGCCTGCTCCGCCCTGCTCGCGATGCTTGCCACCCGCCAGCGCGGCATCTACCTCGTGATGCTGACGCTCGCGTTCGCGCAGATGGGCTACTTCGCGATGCTCGCCCTCAACAACATCACCGGTGGCGAGAACGGGCTGACCGGCGTGCCGCGACCGCCCCTTCTTGGCGGCATCGGCGTGCTCTCCGGGCCGGAGGCGATCTACGTGTTCCTCGCCCTGCTCGCCTTCGCCGCCTATCTGCTGACGCAGCGCCTCGGCGCCTCGCCGTTCGGCTCGGTGCTGCGCGCGATCCGCCAGAACGAAACCAGGGCCGAGGCGCTCGGCTACAATGTGCGTGGCTTCAAGATCGCCGCCTTCGCCTTTGCCGGCCTGCTGGCCGGGCTTGCGGGTGCGATGCACACCGTGTTCCTGGGCTTCGCGCCGCCCAACGTGATCGAGCTCGGCATGAGCGAGCGGCTGCTGATCATGGCGATCATCGGCGGCACCGGCGCGCCTGGGGCGGCGTTCCTCGGGGCCGGGTTCTACGTGCTGATGTCCGACTGGCTGTCGACGCTCTGGCCGCGCTGGCTGATGCTGATCGGCCTTCTGCTGATCGGCATCGTGCTGTTCGTGCGTGGCGGCCTGTGGGGTGGTGCGGCCGAGCTCCTGCGGCGCGTGCGGGCATCGCGCCGTGGCTGAGGCACTGCTTGCCGCGCAGGGCATCGGCGTCCGGTTCGGCGAGTTCCGCGCCCTGTCCGAGGTCAGCCTGGCGGTGGCGCCAGGTTCCCTGCACGCCATCATCGGGCCGAACGGGGCCGGCAAGACCACGCTGTTCAACGTGCTGACCGGGCGGCTCGCGCCGACCGAAGGCAGGGTGGTGCTGGCCGGCCAGGACGTCACACGCCTGGCCGCGCACCGGCGCGTGCATCTGGGCATGGCGCGCTCGTTCCAGGTCACCAACATCTTCGCCGACCTCACGGTGGCCGAGAATCTGCGCCTCGCCGCCCAGGCGGTCGCCGGAAACGAACCCTGGGTGTTCTGGCGCGGGCGAAGCGCGATGGCCGCGAAGGTGGCAGCACTGCTCGAGCAGGTGGGGCTTTCCGCACGCGCCGACTGGCGGGCGGGCGACCTCTCGCATGGCGGCCAGCGGGCACTCGAGATCGGCATGGCGCTGGCTGCCGACAATCCGCGCGTCATCTTCCTCGACGAGCCGCTGGCCGGCATGGGTATCGACGACGTGCATCGCACCAAGGACCTGATCCGCGCGCTGGTGCCGGCGCGCACGGTGCTGCTGATCGAGCACAACATGCGCGTCGTGCTCGACATCGCCGACCGGATCACCGTGCTCGCGCAGGGCCGTCCGATCGCCGAGGGCGCGCCCGCCGCGATCCGGGCCGATGCCGCGGTGCGCGAAGCCTATCTGGGGTCGGGAACGTGACGGCGCTGCTTGAGCTCGACGCCATCGAGGCCGGCTACGGCAAGAGCCAGGTGCTGCACGGCGTCTCGCTGTCGGTCGGCGCCGGCGAAACCCTGGCGCTGCTCGGGCGCAACGGCGTCGGCAAGACCACCACGCTGCGCTGCATCGCCGGGCTGCTGGCGCCGCGCGCCGGCGGCATCAGCTTCGAAGGCCAGGGTCTTGGCGGCCTCGCCCCGCACCAGGTGGCGCGGCGCGGGCTGATGCTGGTGCCGGAACATCGCGGCATCTTCGCCTCGCTGACGGTCGAGGAGAATCTCCGCCTCGCCGCCCGCCGTGGCTCGCGCTGGCGCCTCGATGACGCGCTCGCGATGTTCCCGGCACTTGCCGCGCGGCGGCAGACGGCGGGCGGCAAACTGTCCGGCGGCGAGCAGCAGATGCTGGCGATCGCGCGCGCCCTGATGCCGGGGCCGAAACTGCTGCTGCTCGACGAGCCGACCGAGGGGCTCGCGCCGGTCATCGTCGAGCGGCTGGTCGCGCTGCTCCAGGAGCTGAAGGCGGGCGGCCTGCCGATGCTGCTGGTCGAGCAGAGCCTCGAGGTCTGCCGCGCCGTCGCCGACCGCCACACGGTGATCGACGAAGGCCGCATCGTCTGGTCGGGCGACACCGCGGCCCTCAACGCCGCCAAGGAGGTGGTGCGCCGGCACCTGACGCTCGAGGAGGCGTGAGGGCGGGCGATTCGGCCAAGCCGCCACCCGCCCGGGCGATCACCCGGCCGGGGCCTCGCCTTCCGCCTCGATACGCGCCCAAAGTGCCCGGATGGCGCGCATCATCGCCTGCGCATCCTGCCAGCGGTCGGAAAGATCGTAGCCGTCGGCACCGGTGATCGCGTAGGGCGCGGGTCCCAGTTCGCACAGGAAGGTCAGCCGCGCGTCGGGTGCGGCACGCCGGCGCCAGCTGCGGATCGCGTATTCCCACCAGCCCATGAACAGTTCCACCCACCCCTGGTGCTGGGGAAAGCCGATCTCGACCTGGACCTGTTCGCGGCTGGCGATGCGGCCATGGATCGCCCAGGCATTGTCCATGATGCGCCGGATCATGGCGTGGTTCGCCGCGTCGACGGGCCAGGCGAACTCGCGCCCGACCAGGTAGTGCGAGACGTCCGCGGTCAGCCGCAGGTCGGGAAAGGCATCCAGCAGATCGAGCGTGAAGAACAGGTCGGTGGTCATGCGGTCGCGGTGCGTCTCGATGTTCAGCGCGACGCCGGCGCGTTCCGCCATCCCTCGCCAACCCTCAAGGTAGGGCACGCAGGCAGCGAGCGTGCGCGGCCGCACGTCGGGCTGCAGGTTGACGTGGTCGGCGCCGAGCTCGCCGACCAGCTCGAGCACGGGTGCAAGGTCGGCGACCGCCCGCGGATAGCACTGCGCCTGCCAGATCATGCCGTGCTCCTTCAGGAACCAGGTGACCTCGCGGGCGTAGCGAGGGTCGATGAAGCGCACGCCGGCGCCGTCGAACCCGGCATCGCGGATCATCTCCAGCTGCTGGCGCAGCGGCCATTCGGCGCCGTCGGGCCGGCGCCGTTCCATCGCCCACATCGACTGCAGCACGGCCAGCGTCTGCGGCATCGTTCGTTCCCTGCATCGGCTGGTCGCCGGTGTTCCTGGGCGATCGGCACCGGTGGGGGGCCGATCGCGCGCCTCGCCTGCCGCCGCCGCCCGCGCGGCATCGGCAGCGCAGCATGCCGCGCACGCAGGCCGGCGTCGATCCGCCCTGGCCTTGGCGCTGCCGGGTCGCGGCGCTAGCATGCCCGGACCGCAACAACGCCGATCCCGGCAGGGGAACATCCGCACATGACCAGCCAGGCGACGATCGACG
>JADYYZ010000182.1 GCA_020853405.1 Acetobacteraceae bacterium | reverse complement strand
CGGCCCGCCGACAGCGACGCGCACGCGCGCCATGATCCCGGCCGCGGCAGGCAGCACGGCACGGCTCCCCACCGCCGCGATACGGTTGCACCCGCAGAAGGAGTTCCGATTGCGCCGCGCGTGCGATGGCGGCAGACTCGCCGACGGGTGGCATGCATCGCAGGGACCGCCAGCCATGCCGTGGTGGCTCAGTTTCGCGCTGGACTGGTTTCCCGCCGTCCTGGTGGCACTGCTGGCGGGCTGGTGGCTCGACCTGCCGCCGGGCGCCATGGTGCTGGTGTTCCTGATGCTCGTCGGGCTTTCCATGATGATCCGGCGGGCGGCACGGGCGTTGCGTGGAAACAACGGCAATCCGGTGGGCAGCGGCGATGGCGCGGGCCGGGAAAGAATGAAATGAGCCGCCGGACATCGCCGATGGCCGCCGGCGCGAGGCGGCTCCTCGCGGCACTTCTCGTGGGCCTTGCGCTGGCGTGCGGCGCGCTGCCATCGCGCGCGCAAGCACCGTCCCCGGGCGGGCCGGCACTGGCACCGATGGCGCGCACGACCGGCCCGGAAGCCGCCCGGTCGCGGCCGGGGCGGATCAACCTGCTGAGCGCTCCCTCCCCGCCCGCCGGCGCGGCCCGGCCGCGCGAGACGCGCCAGCTGGTGATCGGTGTGCCCGGCGCGGTTGCGGTCGGCGCCCTTCTGGGCGGCGATGAGCAGCCGCTGGCGCCCGAGGGTGCCTATTCCATCGTGCTGGCCGACCGCAGCCCGCGCACGGTGGCGCTGTGCCGCGCCATGACCCAGGGGCTGGCCTTCATCGACCCCGCGCGCGCGACGCCACGGCCGCAGCAGCTGCGGCCGATCTACTGGCTGCTGGCACGCCCCGGCGCCGAGCTCGCCGCCATGGGCGAGGTGACGTGCGAGGCCCTGGTCGACAACCTCGACCTGCTGCGCGCCGGCGCCGCCGCGCTCGACGGGCACGAGGGACCGAAACTGCGCGCCATCCTGCTGCGCGGCGACGACACCGTGGTCGATGTGCTGTGGGACCTTTCAGGCCAGCCGGACAGCGAGTTCCGGCGCGCCGTCGGGCTGTGGGCCGACCTGATGGGCGATGATCCCGCCGGCTGGGAAAGCCGCGTGCGCCGGCTGCAGCTGGTCGAGGATTTCCGCGGCTTCCTGATCCATGTCGGCGAGCCGCTGTCGAACCTGCTGGGCGTGCGCGCTGCCACCGGCCAGGCACCGGCGCACGTGATCCGCATCGACCGCTGAACGCGCCGACCCTCAGCCGGTGGCGAGGCTCACCGGGATCTTCAGATAGCGCACGCCGTTGCTCTCGGCGGCGGGCAGCTTGCCGGCGCGCACATTCACCTGGATCGAGGGCAGCAGCAGCAGCGGTGCCGCCAGTTTCGCATCGCGGGCACGGCGCATCGCCACGAACTCGTCCTCGCCGACGCCGTCCTTCACGTGCACGTTCGCCGCCCGCTCCTCGGCGACCGAGGTCTCCCACGCGAAGCCCTCGCGCCCCGGCGCCTTGTAGTCGTGGCACATGAACAGTCTGGTTGCTCCCGGCAGCGCCAGGATTTTCCGGATCGAGCGATACAGCACGGCCGCGTCGCCGCCGGGGAAGTCGGCGCGCGCGGTGCCGAAATCGGGCATGAACAGGGTATCGCCGACGAACGCGGCGAAGGGCTCGTTGCCGACATCGACGATGTAGGTCGCGCAGGCGGGGGTGTGGCCGGGCGTGTGCATCACCCGTACCCGCATTCTGCCCACGCCCAGCACCGCGCCATCGTCGTACAGCTCGTCGAACTCGCTGCCGTCGCCCGATACGTCGGTGAGGTTGAAGACCGGGCGGAAGATGCGTTGCACCTCGCGCACGCGGGCACCGATGCCGACCGGCGCGCCGGTTTTCTGTTTCACATAGGGCGCACCCGACAGGTGGTCGGCGTGCACGTGGGTTTCCAGGATCCTGGCGATGCGCCAGCCATCCCGGGCTGCGGCATCCAGCACCACGTCGGCACTCTTCGTGGTGGCATTGCCGGTGCGGTGGTCGAAATCAAGCACCGGGTCGATGATTGCCGCCTCGCGCGTGGCCGGGTCGCCCAGCAGGTAGGTGACCGTGTTGGTGCCCTCGTCGAAGAAGCCCCTGATCAGCGGTTCGGCCATGCTCAGCCCCCTTTCACCCCGCCCTGGGTCAGGCCGGCGACGATCTGCTTCTGCGCGAGCAGCGTCAGGATCAGCACCGGCGCGGTCACGCAGAGCGCCGCCGCCGCCAGCGGCCCCCAGGAAATCTGCTCGAACGTCAGCACGTTGTAGATCGCCACGGGAAGCGTGCGCGTGCGCCTTCCCGCCAGCACCGCGGCGAAGATGAAGTTGTTCCAGCTGAAGATGAAGGACAGGATCGTCGCCACCGTGATGCCGGGCAAGGCCAGCGGCAGCGAGACCTTCATGAACACCTGGAAGCGGTTGGCGCCGTCGATGCGGGCAGCTTCCTCCAGATCGACCGGCAGCCCCTCGAAATGGCCGATCATCACCCAGACCACGATCGGCAGCGTGATCACGAGGTGCGTGACCACGATCGGCGTCAGCGTGCCGGTGAGACCGATCAGCTGGAACAGCAGGAACAGCGGGATTAGGTAGGAAAGGCCCGGCGTCATGCGGCTGATCAGGATCAGCACCGCCGCGGAATGGGCGCGCGCGCGCGCGATGCCGTAGCCGGCGGGGACGCCCACCGCCAGCGCCAGCGCGGTCGCGCTGAACGAGGTGATGATGCTGTTCATCGTGAAGGTGGCGAAATCGTTGCGCTCGAATACGGCGGCGAAATTGTCCCAGGTGACCGGGTTCGGGATGAACACCGGCGGATAGGCGGTGTTGTCGAGCTCGGTCTTCAGGCTGAGCGAGATCATCCACAGGAACACCAGCGCCGCCGGCGAGACCAGCACCAGCACGGCAAGGAAGAAGCCCAGGTCCTCCAGGCGCTTCCACAGCCGTGCCCGACGCGAGACGGCGCTGCGCCGTGCGCTCATTTCGTCGCCTCCGCCAGGCGCTGGCGCCAGGCCAGCATCACCAGGCTGAGAACGATGATCAGCACGAAGAACACCAATACCACCGCGCTGGAATAGCCGAGCTCGTAATAGGCGAAGGCGTTGAGGTAGAGGAAGATGTTGATGGTCTCGCTGGCCGTGCCTGGCCCGCCCTGGGTGATCACGAAGATGGTGTCGAACGCCTTCAGGGCGTCGATGGTGCGGATGATCGCGGCCACCGCGACATAGGGCAGCAGCAGCGGCCAGGTGACGTGGCGGAACACCTGCCAGTGGCTGGCACCGTCGATCTTCGCCGCCTCGAACGGATCGGCCGGCAGCG
>JADYYZ010000181.1 GCA_020853405.1 Acetobacteraceae bacterium | reverse complement strand
GGGCCAAAGGGCGGGCAGGATGGCGGGTGGGTCGCGTCGCCTCCGGCTGCTGCGCCCTCTACTGTTCCTGGGCCGGATCGATGGTGCCGAAGGGATTGGCCGGCGTGGCGCGGCCGAAGCCGGGGCGCTCACGCGGCTCGGCGGTGCGTTCGCGCGGCTCGGTGGGGCGGTCACGCGGCTCGCCACGTTCGCGCAGTTCGCCACGCTCGCGCGGTTCGCTACGCTCTCGCGGTTCGCCACGCTCTCGCGGTTCGAACGTGCGGCGCGCGATTTCGGCCTTCAGCTCGTCGAGATCGAGGAACTGGTCCGCCTGCCGGCGCAACTCGTCGGCCACCATCGGCGGCTGCACCCGGATCGTGCTGACCACGGTCACGCGCACGCCCTTGCGCTGCACCGCCTCGATCAGGCGGCGGAAATCGCCATCGCCCGAGAACAGGACAGCGTGGTCGAGGTGCGGGGCCATCTCCAGCATGTCGATGGCCAGCTCGATATCCATGTTGCCCTTGATGCGGGTTCGGCCCTGGCTGTCGGTGAACTGCTTTGCAGGTTTGGTCACCACCTGGTAGCCGTTGTACATCAGGAAGTCGGTAAGCGGGCGAAGCGGGCTGTATTCCTCGGTTTCCAGAATGGCCGTATAGTAGAACGCCCGGCGCAGATTGCCGCGGGACGCGAACCAACCCAGCAATTTCCTGTAGTCGATGTCGAAACCGAGGGAGCGGCTTGCGGAATACAGGTTCGCGCCGTCGATGAACAAGGCCACCCGTTCGGACGCCAGGAACAGATGCGCCCTGTCCGACCCATTCATTGACGATGTCACGAAATACCCCCAAGAAAACACTCCCGTTGCGCATGTGGCACGCGCCGCGGGCAATCGCAAGCGCGTGATCGGGAAGAAGTGACGATCGCGATCATCGGCCTGGGCGGCAACCTGGCGGGGCCGCTCGGGGCGGCCCCGGCCGCGACGCTGGAGGCGGCGATCGCCGGGCTCGGCGCCATCGCGGGCCTGTCGCTGGTTGCGCGCTCGCGGCTCTGGGACAGCGCCGCCTGGCCCGACGCTTCGGGGCCGCGCTACGTCAATGCCGTCGCCGTGCTGGAAGGCGATGCCGACCCGGAGGCCCTGCTTGCCCGGCTGCACGCGATGGAAGCCGAGGAGGGCAGGGTCCGCGGTGCCGCCAATGCGGCCCGTCCGCTCGACCTCGACCTGCTGGCGCTGGGTGGCCTGGTGCGGCCCGCACCCGATCCGGTGCTGCCGCACCCGCGCCTGCATCAGCGAAGGTTCGTGCTGGCGCCACTGGCCGAGATCATGCCTGACTGGCGCCACCCCATCCTCGCAAGGCGGGCCGCCGACCTGTTGGCAGACCTGCCGCCGGCGGATTGCCGGCCGATCGCCTGATATTGAGGCATACGTTGCGATCCCTCTTGCACCGCAGCATGGTCTGGCCTATCTGAAAAAGCTTACCGTCGATGCCGTTGCCCGTGACCGGAGTGCCGCATGGCCCGCGTGACCGTTGAAGACTGCGTCCAGAAGGTGCCCAACCGCTTCGACCTGGTGATGTTTGCCGCCCAGCGGGCGCGCGACATCAGCCGCGGTGCCGCGATCAGCGTCGATCGCGACAACGACAAGAACCCGGTGGTCGCCCTGCGCGAGATCGCCGAGGAAAAAGTCCCGCTGGAGGCGCTGGAGGCAGAACTGGTCAAGGGCCAGCAGCGGCTGCCCGAGCCCGAGCCGGTCGATGAGCCGCTGGTCGATCTGATCCCGACGGAAAGCAACATCTTCGCGGGCATGGACGTCGATCCCGAGGCCGGGCTCGAAGATGTGCCGCCCGAGGAGGCCGCCGATCTCGAAGGCGAAGTGGAGTCTGGCCTGCGCCGCCGCTGAGCGGGCCTGGGCCTGCATCCCTGGCTTCGTCGCCGTGGCCCCGCGAGGCTGAGGCGATGCGTCAGGTCGATCTGATCGAGAAGGTCAAATCCTACGATCCCAAGGCGGACGCGGACGCGATCAGGCGGGCCTATTCCTTCGCCCTGAAGGCGCACGAAAGCCAGACCCGCGACAACGGCGAGCCTTATTTCTCGCACCCCGTCGAGGTCGCCGACATCCTCACCGGCTACCGGCTCGATACCGCAAGCATCGTCACCGCGCTGCTGCACGACACGGTCGAGGACACCGGCGTCACGCTCGCCGACATCGAAGGCGCGTTCGGCCAGGAAACCGCCCGCCTGGTCGATGGCGTGACCAAGCTCTCGCGCCTGGAGCTGCAGAGCGACCGTACCAAGCAGGCCGAGAATTTCCGCAAGCTCGTGCTGGCGATGAGCGAGGATATCCGCGTGCTGCTGGTGAAGCTCGCGGACCGGCTGCACAACATGCGCACGCTGCGCTTCGTCAAGGACCCCGCCCGGCGCCGGCGGATCGCCACCGAGACCATGGAGATCTACGCGCCGCTGGCGGAACGCATTGGCGTCGATCGCGTCAAGAACGAGCTGGAAGACCTTGCGTTCCGCGAATTGCATCCCGATGCCTTTGCCAGCATCCACGCCCGCGTCGGCTTCCTGCGCGGCCAGGGTGAAAGCCAGATCGCCACCATCACCGAGGAGCTGCGCCGGCTGATGGCCGAGCACGCGATTCCGGCCGATGTCTCGGGGCGCGAGAAGTCGCCCTATTCGATCTGGCTCAAGATGCACAAGCGCAATGTCGGCTTCGAGCAGCTGTCCGACATCATGGCGTTCCGCATCACGGTCGAGACGCGCGAGCAGTGCTACGCGGCGCTCGGCGTCGTGCACCAGGCCTTCCGCGTCGTGCCGGGCCGTTTCAAGGACTATATCAGCACGCCGAAGCAGAACGGCTACCAGAGCCTGCACACCGGCGTGATCCTGCCCGGCGCGCAGAAGATCGAGATCCAGATCCGCACCCGCGAGATGCAGGCCGTGGCCGAGAACGGGGTGGCAGCGCACTGGACCTACAAGGATGCGCGCAAGGGCGAGACCGCCGGCGCGCGCGACCTGCCGCACTACAAGTGGCTGCGCTCGCTGCTCGACATCCTGGACGAGGCGACCGGGCCAGAAGAGTTCCTCCAGAACACCAAGCTGGAGATGTTCCAGGACCAGGTGTTCTGCTTCACGCCCAAGGGCGACCTGATCAGCCTGCCGCGTGGCGCCACCCCGATCGACTTCGCTTACGCCGTGCACTCCGAGGTCGGCGACACCTGCGTCGGCTGCAAGGTGAACGGGCGGATCATGCCGCTGCGCACGCCGCTTCGCAACGGCGACCAGGTCGAGATCATCACCGCCCGCGGCCATACGCCGAGCCCGGCCTGGGAACGCTTCGTGGTCACCGGCCGCGCGCGTGCGCGCATCCGCCGCTTCCTGCACGCCCAGCAGCGCCGCCAGCACATCGACCAGGGCAGGAGCATGCTGGTCAAGGCGTTCCGCCAGGACGGCGTCGACGGCTCGGAGAAGGTGCTGGAAACGGCGCTGAAGGCGCTGAAGCAGCCGGGCGTCGAGGATCTCTACGTCGCCGTCGGCGCCGGCCAGCTCGGCGTCAAGGAAGTCGTGCTGGCCTGCTATCCGGAACTGCGGCCGACGCTGCGCACCAGCCCGCTGGTGCCGCTGCCGCCAAGGACGCGGGCGAAACCCGCGGCGCCGCGCGATGGGCGGGG
>JADYYZ010000180.1 GCA_020853405.1 Acetobacteraceae bacterium | reverse complement strand
GCCGGCAGTGTGCGCGACCTCGGGATGTGCCTGGCCGAGCCCTATTCACGCGCGGTCGAGGCCTGGGCCGACCGGCTGCGGCCGAAGGCGGTGCTCTTTGCCGGCAGGCCCGATCCGTTCTTCAATGTGAACACACCTTCCGACCTGGCCCGCGCGCTCGCGCTTTCTCCCCCGGAGTAGGACACGCCATGCAGATCTCGCTGGAAGGCCGCCGCGCCCTGATCACCGGCGGCTCGAAGGGGCTCGGGCTTGCGATGGCCCGGCGCTTCGCCGAAAGCGGCGCAAAGGTCGCGATCGTCGCGCGCGGGGCCGAGGCGCTGGAGGCGGCCGCATCGGCGACCGGCGCCACGCCGATCGCGGCCAATGTCGGCACCGCGGACGGCTGCGACCGTGCCTTCGCGGAAGCCGAGCGCGCGCTGGGCGGCATCGACATCCTGGTCAACAACGCCGGCACCTCGGCCCGGGCGCCATTCCCGGAGGTGACCGACGCCGACTGGCAGGCCGACCTCGATCTGAAACTGTTCGCCGCCATACGGCTGACCCGCCTGGTCTGGCGCGGCATGCAGGCGAGGAAGTGGGGTCGGATCATCAACGTGCTGAACACCGGCGCCAAGGCGCCGCCCGCGGGTGGTGCCCCGACAGCGGTCAGCCGTGCGGCCGGCATGGCGCTGACCAAGGTGCTGGCCGGCGAGGGCGCGCCGCACGGCATCCTGGTGAACGCGCTGCTGGTCGGCATCATCGAGAGCGACCAGTGGGTGCGCCGCTTTGCCGCCGACAACCGCGGGCTTTCATGGGAGCAGTGGAAGGAGGAACAGGGCCGGCCCGTGCCGCTGGGCCGCATCGGCAAGGCAGAGGAATTCGCCGACACCGCCTGCTTCCTTGCCAGCGACAACGCCGGCTACATCGCCGGTGCCGCGATCAACGTCGATGGCGGCCGCAGCCCGGTCGTGTAGGGCAGAACGAAAGGGCGGCATGGCATGAAGGTTGCGATCGCGGGTCTGGGCGCCATCGGGCTGAAACTGGCCCAGGCGCTGGATAAGGGCGTGCCGGGGCTCGAGCTGGTGGCGGTCGCCGCGCGCGACCACGCCAAGGCCGCCTCGAACATCAGCGGATTCCGCGCACCCCCGAGAATCGTGCCGATCGCCGACCTGGCGCAGGCCGACATCATCGTCGAGGCAGCGCCCGCCGCCGTGTTCGAGGCGATCGCGCGCACCGCCATCGCGGCGGGCAAGATCCTCGTGCCGAGCTCGGTCGGCGCGCTGCTGCCGCGCATGCACCTGGTCGAGGAGGCCAGGCGCACAGGCGCGCGCATCATCGTGCCGACCGGTGCGCTGCTCGGGCTCGATGCGGTGCGGGCCGCCGCGGAAGGCAATGTCTCGTCGGTGACGATCGAGACCCGCAAGCCGCCGGCCGGCCTCGCCGGCGCGCCCTATCTGGCGCAGCACGGGATCGACGTCATGCAGATCGCGAAGGCAACCCGCGTGTTCAAGGGCAACGCCTTCGATGCCGCTGCCGGCTTCCCGGCCAATGTCAATGTCGCCGCGGCACTCGCCCTGGCCGGCATCGGGCCGGCGCGCACGATGGTGGAGATCTGGGCCGACCCCGGTGTTTCGCGCAACACGCATACGATCCGCGTCGAGGCCGACGAGGTGCGGCTTGCCATGACCATCGAGAACGTGCCCAGCAGGGAGAACCCCCGAACCGGACTGATCACGCCGCTTTCGGTGCTGGCCTGCCTGAAGGGGCTGGTCGCGACTTTGAAGGTGGGGACCTGATCGCGAAGGCGGTGCGCGCAAGGCGCATCGCCGGCCGCTTCATTCACCCCTGCGCGCGCAGGCTGGGGTGCACGGTCTTGGCCAGGATCGCGCCGTCGCGCCCGATCACGTGCGCCGTGGTGCCGACGATCAGGGGATCGGGGCCGGTGACGATGCTGTCATCGCGCGTCGGATAGGGCAGTTCCGACAGGAAGTGCTGCAGGCAGTTCAGCCGCGCCCGCTTCTTGTCGTCGGCCTTGATCACGGTCCAGGGCGCATCAGCGGTGTCGGTGTAGAAGAACATCGCCTCCTTCGCCTCGGTATAGGCATCCCACTTGCCAAGCGAGGCGCGGTCGATCGGTGACAGTTTCCATTGCTTCAGGGGATCGGTCTCGCGTGATTTGAAGCGCGCGTGCTGCTCCTCGCGCGAGACCGAGAACCAGTACTTGAACAGCCGCAGGCCCGAGCGCGTCAGCATGCGTTCGAACTCCGGCGCCTGGCGCATGAATTCCAGATAGTCGTTGGGCGAGCAGAAGCCCATCACCCGCTCGACGCCCGCGCGGTTGTACCAGGAGCGGTCGAACAGGCAGAGCTCGCCCGCCGAGGGCAGGTGCGCGACATAGCGCTGGAAGAACCATTGCGTGCGTTCGCGCTCGCTGGGCTTGGAAAGCGCGACCACGCGGGCGGTGCGGGGGTTCATGTGCTCCATGAAGCGCTTGATCGTGCCGCCCTTGCCGGCGGC
The DNA here is from genome assembly GCA_020853405.1 of Acetobacteraceae bacterium. Classification (GTDB taxonomy): domain Bacteria; phylum Pseudomonadota; class Alphaproteobacteria; order Acetobacterales; family Acetobacteraceae; genus JADYYZ01. The sequence goes on along the minus strand of JADYYZ010000180.1, from coordinate 307 downwards.
GTCGCGGCCTTCGAACAGCACCACGATGCGCTCGCCGGTCTCTTCGATCCAGCGCTGCGCCTTCAGCAGCTCGCGCTGCAGTTCCAGCATGTGCGCCTCGTACTGCCCGGTGCGCATGCGGGTGCGATAGGGGTACTCCTTGCCCTCGAAGATGCGGCGGATCGCGGCGGGGTCCTTGCGCATTTCGGCGATGCGCGCGCGCCCCGCCCGCGGCGGCGGCAGGTCGGCCGGTTCGGCCGCGGCTTCGCCGATCGCGTGCGTGCCGTCCGCCTCGCCCGCAACCGCGCCGGATGCCCCGTCTGCCGTC
>JADYYZ010000179.1 GCA_020853405.1 Acetobacteraceae bacterium | reverse complement strand
TCGGTGTCGGTCACCAGCGTGCGGCCGGCCTCCACCGCGATGCCGGCAAGGCCCGCGGCGGCGGCGTTGTGCACGGTCGCCGGCCCGATCATCGGCATGTCGAGCCGCGCGTCCTGGAACGGCTTCAGCAGTTTCACCAGCACCCCGCCCGGGCCAGGGCGGCGCAGCGTGCCGGCCCGCGCCAGCATCGCATCGGTGCCCTCGATCGCCTCGACACCAAGCACCAGGCCTTGCTGCACCACCACCGCCTGGCCGACATCGAGCCGCCCCAGCGCGCGGCACACCAGAACGCCCCGAACGATGTCGGCCTCGTGCCCGGCGTCGGGTGCTGCGCGGGTCCACAGCCCCTCGGGCGCGGTGCCGCCGGCCAGCACCTCGTGCGCGCCGACCAGGCGGAACCCCTCCTCCTCCAGCACCCGCCCGACCGCGCGAAGCAGCGTGTCGTCGCCGCCGAAGAACGCCGCCCTGCCGACCCGCGCGAGCAGCCCGGCGCTGGTCGCATCGGGGCGGAGGTCGAAGAAGCCCGGCCGCTTCACCGGCCCGGCCAGCACCAGCTCGGTGACGCCGGCGCCGCGCAGCAGCTCGATGATCCGCCCGCCCGCGCCGATCCGGGCGAAGGCATGCGGGAAGGGCGCGAGCTCGGCCGGTTCGGCGAACCCCTCCAGCCCGACGATGAACACTGCCCGGCCGCGCGCGCAAGCGGCCGCGGCGATGCGCGCCGGCAGCGTGCCGCCGCCGGCGATCACGCCAAGCACACCCGCCCCGTCCACCGTTCAGGCCGCGTCGGGTTCGTCGAGATCGTCGGAAATGTCGGCGTCGCGCAGGTCGGCGGCCCGGCAAAGCGGGCGTTTGGCATCGTCGCGCATGAAGCCCAGCACCTCGGCCACCAGCGGTTCGGCGGCAAACCGCACCGAGGCCTCGTCCATCCGGTCCTCCAGCGTTCCCTCGGCGCGGAACAGCAGGCGGAAGGCACCGCGGAGCGCGTGGATCTGGGCGCGCGCGAAGCCGCGCCGCTTCAGCCCCACCAGGTTGAGCCCGGCGAGCCGCGCGCGGTTGCCCATCACCAGCCCGTACGGAATCACGTCGCCCTCGACGCCGCTCATGCCCCCCACCGCGGCGTGGCGGCCGATGCGCACGAACTGGTGGATGGCGCTGCCGCCGCCGATGAATACCTGCTCGCCCAGCGTGATGTGGCCGCCGAACATCACGTTGTTGGCGATGATACAGCGGTCGCCCAGCGTGCAGTCGTGCGCGATGTGCACCACGCACATCAACAGGCAGTCGGCGCCGATGCGTGTCAGCCCGCCGCCACCCGGCGTGCCGCGATGGATGGTGACATGCTCGCGGATCACGCTGCGCGGGCCGATCTCGACCCGCGTCGGTTCGCCCCGGTATTTCAGGTCCTGCGGCGGCAGGCCGACGGTGGCGAAGGGGAACAGCCTCGCCCCGGCGCCGATCCGGGTGATGCCGTCGACCACGACGTGGCTGACCAGCTCGACACCGTCCTCCAGCACCACGTCGGGCCCCACCTGGCACCAGGGGCCGATGCGCACGCCGGCGCCGATCACCGCCCCTGGCGCGACCGCCGCGCCGGGATGGATCTCTGTCGCGGCCGCCACCTCAGGCATCCCCGGCGGCGCGGGCGTCGCGGATCATCGCGGAAAAGCCCGCCTCGGCCACCACCTGGCCATCGACCTTGGCCTCGGCCGTGAACTTCCAGACATTGCCGCGGTTGCGGTCCTTCTTCACGTGAATGCGCAACTGGTCTCCCGGATAGACGGGCCGGCGGAACTTCGCACCGTCGATCATCATGAAATAAACCAGCTTGCCTTCCGATTCGGGACCCAGCGTTTCCACCACCAGCACGGCCGCGGTCTGCGCCATGCTTTCGATGATCAGCACCCCCGGCATCACCGGGTGGCCGGGGAAATGCCCGGCGAAGAAATGCTCGTTGATCGTCACGTTCTTGATGCCGACCGCGCCGACGTTCTTCTGCACATCGACCACCCGGTCGATCAGCAGGAAGGGGAAGCGGTGCGGGATGCACTGCACGATGCGCGCGATCTCCAGCACGCCCATGGTCGGGCCTGGCGCCTCTTTGTTCCCGGTCGCGTCCATCGTGTTCAGCCCGCCTCGTTCGTTTCCCGCCGCCCTGCCCCGCCGGCGCGGTCGCGGCCGGCGGCAAGGCGCCGCAGGGTCATGATGCCCCGGATGTGGGTGCGGATGTTCTCCGCCGGCGAACCGGCATACTCGGCGCCGTCCGGCACGTCGGTCATCACCCCGGCCTGGGCGGCGATGCGCGCCTTGGCACCGATCTTCAGATGGCCGGTGACGCCAGCCTGCCCGCCCAGCTGCGCGAAATCGCCGAGCTCGGCCGAGCCGGAGATGCCGGTCTGCGCAACGATCACGCAGGCGCGGCCGATCCGCACGTTGTGGGCGATCTGCACCAGGTTGTCGATGCGGGTGCCGGCGCCGATCACGGTGTCGCCGACGCTGCCGCGATCGACGCAGCAATTGGCACCGATCTCGACATCGTCGCCGACCAGCACGCGGCCGAGCTGCGGCACCGTCACGAACCCATCCGCCGAGGCCGCGAAGCCGAATCCGGGCTGGCCGATGCGCGCCCCCGGATACACGAACACCCGCGCGCCGAGGACGGCGTGGCTGAGCGAGGCATGGGCACCGATCCGGCAACCCTCGCCGAGCCGGCAGCCCTCGCCGATCACGGCATGCGGGCCGATACGGCAGCCGGGCCCGAGCTCGGCGCCGGCCTCGATCACCGCGAACGGCCCGATCTCCGCGCCGGCGCCGATCAGCGCGGC
>JADYYZ010000178.1 GCA_020853405.1 Acetobacteraceae bacterium | reverse complement strand
CCCGCGATCCAGCAGACGCTGAAGTCCGGCATGGGCGACTTCCCGCTGGTGCAGGGCCCGGCCGGCACGACCGCGCGCTTCGACGCCAAGGGCAGCGTTTCCTTCAGGATCGGCATGGCGGTGGTGCGCGACGGCCGCCGCCGCTTCGTCGAATAGCGGCGGCCACGGACGGCGGCCCCTGCTGGCCGCCGTCCGTGGCCGCGCCCCGGGCGCATGCCTCCCGAACTCGAACTCCTCCTCCAGTATCTCGCCAATGGCGTGGTCACCGGCAGCACCTATGTGCTGGTCGCGGTCGGGCTGACGCTGATCTTCGGTATCCTCGGCGTGGTGAACTTCGCGCATGGCGAGTTCTACATGCTCGGCGCCTATGTTGGCATCTTCCTCGCCGCGCAGCTCGGCGTGCCCGTGCTGCCGGCACTCGGCCTCGTGCTGCTGTTCGCGGCAGCACTCGGCGTGGCGACGGAGGCGGTGCTGCATCGCCCGCTCCGGGGGCGCGACCAGACGGCCTCGATCATTTCCTCGTTCGGGCTCGCGGTCGCGCTGCAGAACGCCGCGCTGCTCGTGTTCGGGCCGCAGCCCAAGCTGTTGCGCACGGACTGGACGAATGTCCCGATCGAGATCGGCCCGGTCTTCCTGCCCATGCAGCGCGCGCTGATCCCGGTGGCGATGGTGGTGACGGTGCTCTGCTTCCATCTGGTGCTGCGCTACACCTGGACCGGGCGCAGCCTGCGCGCGATGGCGCAGCACCCGATCCTTGCGCAGCTCTGCGGCGTCGGTGTCGGGCGCGTGGCGGTGGTGACCTTCATGGTGGGCGCCATGCTCGCCGGTGCCGCGGGCATGCTGATGTCGGCGGTGTTCCTGGTGCATCCCGCGGTCGGCAACATGATCGTGCTGAAGGCCTTCACCGTGGTCATCCTCGGCGGCATGGGCAGTGTCGACGGCGCGGTCGCGGCGGGGCTGCTGCTCGGTATCGCGGAATCGCTGACCGCCGCCTATCTGGGCAACGAGCTGCGCGACGTGCTGGGCTTCGTGCTGGTGATCCTGGCGCTGCTGTTCCGCCCGCAGGGGTTGTTCGGCAGGGCGGTGGAACGCTCGTGACCGGCCGGGCCTTCGCGCCGATCGTGCTCGCGGCGCTCGCCTGCCTGCCGTTCGCGGCGGGGGGCTATGTGCTGCACGTGATGGTGATCGTGCTGATCTTCGCCGTGCTCGCCGCCGGGCTCGACCTCGTCACCGGCTATTGCGGGCAGTTCTCGTTCGCCCAGGGAGCGTTCTGGGGCATCGGCGCCTACACGGCCGCGATCATGCACCGCGACCTCGGCACCGGCTTCTGGTGGCACCTGCCGGCGGGGATGGTGGTGGCGGGCATAAGCGGCCTGCTGCTCGGTATCCCCGCGCTTCGCCTGCGCGGGCATTTCCTGGCGATCACCACGATCGCGTTCCAGACCATCGTCTATCTCGGCCTGTCGCAATGGACCGCCTTCACGGGCGGCCAGTACGGGCTTTCCGTGCCGCAGGTCGGCAGGGTGACGATACTCGGGCTGGAGCTGGCACGCATCGAGGACATCCGCGGCTTCTATTGGCTGACGCTTATCGTCGCGACGCTCTGCCTGCTGCTTGCCTCGCGCCTGGCCGGGTCGCGCCTCGGGCGCGAATGGGTCGCGATCCGTGACGACGAGACGCTCGCGCGCGCCATCGGGCTCGACGCGACGCGCGGCAAGCTGATTGCCTTCACCGCCTCGGCGGCACTCGCCGGCGCCGCCGGGGTGCTGGTCGCGCACCACATCCGCGGCGTCAGCCCGGACGATTTCGCGATCTGGACCTCGGCGACGGTGCTGGCCATGGTCGTCCTTGGCGGGCGCGGCACGCTGGTCGGCCCGGTCCTCGGCGCGGCGGTGCTGACCGCGATGCCGGAGGTGCTGCGTGCGACCGCCGACTTCAAGCTGATCATCTACGGCGTGCTGATGATCGTGATGATCACGGTCATGCCGGAAGGCGTGGTGGGCCGGCTGCGCCGCGCGCGGACAGCAGCGGCATGAGCGCAGGAACACCCCTGCTTGCCTGCCGCGGCGCAACGAAGCGCTTCGGCGGCCTCACCGCGGTCGGCGGCCTCGATCTCTCCGTCGCACCCGGCGAGATTCTCGGGCTGATCGGGCCGAACGGCTCGGGCAAGTCGACCATGGTCAACCTGGTCTGCGGCGAACTGCCGCTCGACGCCGGCACCATCGCACTGCGGGGGCGGGACATCACGCGCCTTCCTGCCCACCGGCGCGCGCGGCTCGGGATCGCGCGCTCCTTCCAGCTGCTGCGCCTGTTCCCGACGCTTTCGGTGGAGGAGAACCTGCTGCTGGCGCGCCACCCCTTCATGCGCACGACGCTGCTCGACAGCGTACTCTGCCGCGGCAGGGCGGCCGATGACGAGCGGGCGGCCCGCGCGCGGGCGCACGAACTCCTGGCGCTGTTTGATCTCGCTCCGCTCGCCGGGCGTCCGGCGGCAGCGCTTTCCATCGGCCAGCAACGCATGGTGGAACTCGCCCGCGGCCTGATGGCCGAACCTCTCCTGTTCGTGCTCGACGAGCCGGCTGCCGGCCTGGCGCCGCCGAATGTCGAGCGGCTGATCGGGCTGATCCGCCGGATGCGCGACGAGTTCGGCATGGCGGTCCTGCTGGTGGAACACGTGATGCGCGTGGTGCGCGAGGTCTGCGACCGCGTCGCCGTGCTGGACCACGGCGAGAAGATCGCTGAGGGATCGCCCGATGCGGTGGTTAACCACCCCGCCGTGGTCGCGGCCTATATCGGCACCGGAAGATCGCGCCGTGCTGCGGGTTGAGGGGCTGGAGGCCGGCTACGGCCGCACCCGCGTGCTGCGGGGTGTCAGTTTCCATGTACCGGAGCGCGGGCTGGTTGCGCTGCTCGGTGGCAACGGCACCGGCAAGTCCACGGTGCTGAAGGCGGTGGCGGGGCTGCTCCGCCCGACCGCAGGCACGATCACGCTTGCGGGCGGACGCATCGACGGGATGGCGGCGGAGCGCTTGCCGGGCCGTGGCCTCGTGCTGGTGCCGCAGGGCAAGGAGGTCTTCGCCGCCATGTCGGTGGAAGAGAACCTGCTGATGGGCGCCTTCCACCGGCGTGGCGCGCGCGGCGCGCTCGCAGCCGACCTCGATGCCGCCTACACCCGCTTTCCGCGCCTCAATGAGCGCCGGCGCCTGGCCGCCGGCATGCTCTCGGGCGGCGAGCGGCAGATGCTCGCGATCGCGCGGGCGCTGATGGCGCGCCCGCGCCTGCTGCTGCTCGATGAACCTTCTGCCGCACTGGCACCGAAACTCGTCGACGAGATCGCCGACGCCATCCTCGCGCTGCGCAACGAGGCGGGGCTGACGCTGCTGCTGGTCGAGCAGAACGTCGGCATGGCACTCGACCTTGCCGACCACATCCACGTCCTGCGCGATGGCCGCATCGCCTTCGAGCGTGCGGTCGCCGACGGCGTGGCGATCGACGAACTGCGCGAGTACTATCTCGGGGGAAAGATCGCATGAGCGATGGACGCTTCGCCGGCCGGGTCGCGGCGGTCACCGGGGTGGCTTCGGGCCTCGGCCGCGCGACTGCCCTGGCCCTGGCACGCGAGGGGGCGCGGCTGCTGCTGTTCGATCGCGACGCCGCGGGCCTCGCGCAGACCGGCGCGGGCTGTGCTGGTGCCGTCCTGGTCCCGGGCGATGCCGCGAGTGCTGCCGATGTTGCGCGCGCCGCCGCCGAGGCGGAGGCACGGCTCGGCCCGGTCGAGCTGCTCGCGACCGCCGCCGGCATCCTCGGCCCGGCGGTGCCGGCGATCGAGGCCGAGGAGGCGGACTGGGACCGCGTCTTCGCCGTGAACGTGAAGGGCACCTGGCTCGCCGCACGCGCCTTCATCCCGCAGATGCGCAAGGCCGGCGGCGGGGCGATGGTGGCCTTCGCCTCGACCGCCGGGCTCGCTGGCTCGGCGGTGCTGCCGGCCTATTCCGCGAGCAAGGGCGCCGTCGTGCTGCTGACGCGGAGCCTTGCGCTGGCCCACGCGGCGGAGGGCATCCGCGTGAACTGCGTCTGCCCCGGCGCCATCGAGACGCCGATGCTCGAGGCGACGTTCGCCGCCGCCGGCGATGTCGCCGCCCGCGCGGCACGCGAGGCGGTATGGATCGCGCGCCATCCGCTCGGCCGCTTCGGGCGGCCGGAGGAGGTGGCGGAGAGCGTGCTGTTCCTGCTCTCGGACGCTGCCGGTTTCATCACCGGCGCAGCACTGCCCGTCGATGGAGGCCGTCTTGCCTGAGGCGACGCACCGCTTCGTCGGCCGCGCTGGCATCGTCACCGGCGCCGCGCGGGGCATCGGTGCCGCGACGGCGGAGCGACTGGCAGGTGAGGGAGCAAAGGTGCTGCTGGTGGATATCGAGCCTGGCGTCGAGGCGGTCGCGGCGTCACTCGGTGCCGTGGCGCTGCGCCAGGACGTGATCGCGGAGGACGCGCCGGCGCGGATCGTGCGAGCGGCGCTGGATGCCTTCGGCAAGCTCGACATCCTGGTGAACAACGCCGGCATCGGCGGCTCGCGCGCGCTGGCCGAGAGCGACGACGCGCTGCTGGAGCGCTTCATCGGCCACAACCTGATGGCGGTGCTGCGTCTGACGCGCGAGGCGATCCCGCACCTTGCGCGCCCAGGCGGGCGGATCGTCAGCGTTGCCTCCGTCTTCGGCGAGGCGGGTTTTCCGGGCACCACGGCCTACGCCGTGGCCAAGGCGGGCGTGTCGCAGATGACGCGCCAGCTTGCTGCCGATCTCGGCCCCGAGGGAATCCTGGTGAACGCCGTGGCGCCGGGCCTGATCGAGACCGCGATGACGCGCCAGCGGATCGCGGAAAGCGCCTGGTTCCGAAGTGCGATGCTGGAACCGACGCCGCTGCGCCGACCGGCGCGGCCGGAGGAAGTGGCCGCTGCCATCGCCTTCCTTGCTTCCGACGACGCCTCGTTCGTGAACGGCGTCGTCCTGCCGGTGGATGGCGGCTGGCTCGCTGCCCGGCACCCGCCGCGGACGGGCGGTTAAATCATGCGTCCTCCCGGGAGGTCCATCGGGAGGGGGCACGTCGCAGTGCCTTGTTCGAGCTGCCGGCCGGGCGGAGGTCGCCTGCGGATGATCTCAGGCCGTGGCGGCGGCCGGCCGAGGCGGTGCAGGCCGACCCCAGGGCCGGCGAGGTTATGACGAAGGGCGCGGTGCACGCCTGTGGTATCGTGCCCGGGCCGGAGGGGCGGATCGATCCCGCCGCCACCGTTCGGCGGCCCACCGGGCCTGGTGCGGGCGCCTGGAGTGACGTCGCGACAACGACTGGGAGCTGATCATGATGCGCCATCCTTCCCGCCGAGCCGTGCTGGCCGGCGCCGCCGCGCTTGGGACGGCGGTGCCCCGGATGTCCTGGGCCTTCGAGCGCGACGGCAGCCGCAAGGTGCTGGTCTTTTCGGGCAACCAGCAGGTGCCGGTGCTCGACCCGCATGTGCGCTACGACTGGTCCACCCGCATGATCCAGCAGGGCGTCTATGACGCGCTGCTGAAATACGAGGGCGATCCGCCGCGCATCGTGCCCTGGCTGGCGCAAAGCCATGAGGTTTCGGCGGACGGCCTGACCTACACCTTCCATCTGGCCGGCAATGCGAAGTTCCACAATGGCGATCCGGTCGATGCCGAGGCCGTGCGCTTTTCCTTCGAGCGCGGGCTGCGGCTGAATGCCGGCATCGCCTGGATGCTGAAGGACTTCCTGAAACCCGAGAACATCGCGGCGGTGGATGCGCGCACCGTGCGCTTCACGCTGGAACGCGCCTTTGCGCCGTTCCTCTCCTACGTGCCCTGGTGGTATGTGGTGAATCCGCGCCAGGTGATGGCGAACCAGGAAGGCGGCGACCTCGGACGCAAATGGCTGACGGAGAATGCCGCAGGGTCCGGCCCCTTCCGGCTCCGCCGCTTCGATGCCAATACGCTCATGCACCTCGACGTCGTGCCCGCATACTGGAAGGGCTGGCCGATGGCGGAGGGTGAGCGTCTCTCGGGAATCATATACCGCATCATCCGCGAAAGCGCGCCGCGCAAGGCTGCCCTTCAGCGGCGCGAGGCTGACATCATCACCAACCTCACGCCCGACGACACGGACCAGCTCGCGCGTTTGCCGGGCGTCGTGGTGGAGAACCACAAGGGCTCCACCACCTTCGGCATCAAGTTCAACTGCCAGCAGGGGCCGACCGCCGACATCAACCTGCGCAAGGCGATCGCCTACGCCTTCGACTACGACAGCCTCGTCACCATCCACAACGGTGCCGCCGTGCTGATGACGAGCCCCTTCCCGGCATCCATGACCGGGCACATCGACGTCCCCGGGATCCCGCGGCAGGACCTCGACAAGGCGCGCGACTTCCTGCGCCGCAGCCGCTTCCCCAATGGCGGCATCGAGCTGGAGTACGTGCATGTGCAGGGGCTGGAGGACGCGCGGCGCATCGGTCTTGCGCTGCTCGACAGCCTGCGGGCGCTCGACATCCGCGTGAACATCGTTGGCCAGCCCTGGCCCACGATGGTCAGCCGCGGCTCGAAACCCGACACCTGCCCGAACATGATCTCGGTCTATGTCACGCCGGTCGGGACCGATCCGGACACCGTCGCCTACCAGTACCACCGCGCATCCTGGGGCCTCTACTACGGCATGAGCCACTACGAGAACCCCGAGGTCTGGCGCATGATCGACGAGGCGCGGGGCGAGATCGACGAAGCCAAGCGCATGGCACTCTATGCCGAGATCCAGCGCCGCATCGTCGCCGACCAGCCGGAGATCTTCGGCATGGTGGCGAACCGCTTCTGGGCGCGACGGGACTACGTGCGCGGCTTCGCCTTCAGTCCGGTTCGCTTCACCGGTGAGATCGATCTCTACCCGCTCTGGGTCACGGGATAGAGGCAGCGCCGTGGCAGGCTACGTCCTCCGGCGTATCTGCCTCGCGGGGGTGATGCTGTTCGGGCTGGTCTGCCTCACCTTCATCATCTCGAATGTCGCGCCGTCCGATCCGGCGGCGCTGGCGGCCGGGCCGGATGCCGGGCGGTCCCAGATCGAGCAGGTCCGGCGGGATTACGGGCTGGACCGGCCGCTGCCCGAGCAGTTCGTGCACTACGTCACCGATCTGGCGCGCGGCGAATTCGGTCGCTCCATTTCCACGAGCCGGTCGGTCGGCAGCGATCTCGCCCGCTATTTCCCGGCGACGCTGGAGCTCTGCATCCTCGCCATGGCCTTCGGCGTGCTGGTGGGGGTGCCGCTCGGCGTGCTCTCGGCGATGCGCAAGGACGGCGCCGTGGACCATGCGACGCGCATCTTGGCCGTCTCCGGCATCGCGCTGCCGCCCTTCTGGTTCGGCCTGCTGCTGCAGCTCGCGTTCGCGACCTGGCTCGGCCTGCTGCCGACCAGCGGGCGGCTTTCGGTGCTGAGCGAACCGCCGGAACCGATCACCGGCCTGCTGCTGGCCGATTCCCTGCTGCGGGGCAACGCTGCGCTGTTCATCGAGGCGCTGTCGTACATCATCCTGCCGGCAATCGTGCTCTCCCTGCCGTGCCTCGCCTCCATCCTGCGGGTGAACCGCAGCGAAATGGTGGAGGCGCTGCGCACCGACTATGTCGTCGCTGCCCGCGCCCATGGCGTGACGCCCTGGCGCATCGTCGCGGTCCACGCGCTGAAGAACGCGATGCTGCCGACGCTCGCCATCATCGGCCTGCGCTGGGGCTGGATGATGAGCAGCACGGTGCTGGTCGAGACCGTCTTCGACTGGCCGGGCATCGGCCTCTACGCCGTCTCCTCGGCCATCGCCGGCGACTTCAAGCCGGTAATGGGAGTGACGCTGATCGTCGGGCTGAACTTCATGCTCGCGAATCTCGTCGTGGACCTGCTCTACGGCGTGCTCGACCCGCGCCTGCGGCGGGCCTGAGCCGTGCCCGCGATCGCCGAGGAACGGCCCGCGGCACCGGAACGCCGGCGGCTCCGCCTGGCCTTCTGGCTGCTGAGCCGCTCCTTCTCCTCCATGCTGGGCCTGTTCCTGGTCACGGCCATCGTGCTGCTGGCCCTGATCGGGCCATGGATCGTGCCCTACCCCGAGGATGTGGCCGGCGCGGTCAACCTCGCGAACAAGTTGCAGCCCCCGTCGGCCGCGCATTGGCTCGGCTCGGACGAGGTGGGCAACGACATCCTGACGCGGGTGATCATCGGCGCGCGGATCTCGCTGCTGGTCGGCATCGGCATCACGCTCGCCGCGGCGGCGATCGGGGTGCCGCTCGGCATCCTCGCGGGGCTGGCGGGAGGGCGGTTGCGTGAAGCGATCATGCGCTTCACCGACCTCTTCCTCTCCGTGCCCGGTCTCGTGCTTGCCATCACCCTGGTCGCTGCCCTCGGGCCGGGCATCGTCAACGCCATGATCGCGCTGGTGCTGGTCTGGTGGCCGGGCTACGTACGGCTCGCCGAATCCAAGGCACTGTCGATCCGCGAGGAGCCGTACATCGAGGCCGCGCGCGTCACCGGCAGCACGCGCGCGCGCATCCTGCGCCGGCACGTGCTGCCCAACAGCCTCTCCCCGCTCATCGTGAAGATGAGCATGGATGTCGGCCAGGCGATCCTCGCCGTCGCCTCGCTTGGCTTCATCGGCCTCGGCGCCAGGCCGCCGACGCCGGAATGGGGCGCGATGATCTCCATCGCGCGCGGCTACCTGCCGGAATGGTGGTGGTACGCCATGGCGCCGGGCGTCTTCATCTATCTTGCCGTGCTCGGCTTCAACCTGCTCGGCGACGGGCTGCGGGACATCCTCGATCCGCGGAGCAACCGTGGATGAGCGCGCTGCTCGATATCCGCGACTTCCGCCTCGCGTTCGACACCTTCGACGGCACCGCCCAGGTGCTGGACGGCATCGACCTTTCGCTGGAAGCGGGCGGCACGCTCGGCATCGTGGGCGAGACGGGATGCGGCAAGTCGGTGCTGGCACGCAGCCTGCTGGGGCTCAATCCCTCGCCGCCGGCGCGGGTGGTCTCGGGCGAGATCCGATTCCGCGAGGACGACATCCTGCGGCTCCCGGAACGCGGCATGCGTCGCCTGCGCGGCCGCGCCATCGCCATGGTGTTCCAGGACCCTGCCTCCTACCTCAATCCGCTGCTCGCCGTCGGCACGCAGATGGAGGACGCGATCCGCGGCCAGGATGGTGCCGCCGGCACACGCCCGCGGCCGCGCTCCGCCGCGCGGGCGAAGGCGGCGGAACTGCTGGCGGCCGTCGGCCTGCCCGGCCCCGGGCGGTTGCTGGACAGCCATCCGCACCAGCTTTCAGGGGGCATGCGCCAGCGCGTGCTGATCGCCATGGCGCTGGCGGGCGAGCCTCAGCTGCTGGTGGCCGATGAGCCGACCACCGCGCTCGATGTCACGGTGCAGGCGCAGGTGCTGGCGCTGATCGCGCAGCTGGTGGCGGAACGCGGTCTCGCGCTGATGCTCATCAGCCACGACCTGGGCGTGGTGGCGGCGAGCTGCGCGCGCGTTGCGGTGATGTACGCCGGCACGGTGGTCGAGGAAGCACCGACCGCGGAACTCCTCGCACGCCCCTTGCACCCCTATGCGCGCGGGCTGATCGCCGCCGTGCCCGATCTCGACCATCCGGAGCGTCGGCCACAGGGCATCCGCGGCAGCATTCCGGGCCTGATCACGCCGCCGCCCGGCTGCCGCTTCCATCCGCGCTGCCCGCTCGCGACCGATCGCTGCCGGGCCGAAAAGCCGATGCCGCGCGCGATCCTGCCGGGCCGGGCCGTCGCCTGCCACCACGCCACGCCATGACCGAAACGCTGCTCATGGCCGAGGGCCTGGCCAGGACCTTCGAGGGCAGTCGCGGCATGTTCCGCCGCACCACGCGCGTGCAGGCGGTGGCGGAGGTCGACCTCGTGCTGGCGCGGGGCGGCGCCCTCGGCATCGTCGGCGAGAGCGGCTGCGGCAAATCCACGCTCGCGCGCCTGCTGCTGCGGCTGATCCCGCCGAGCGCCGGCCGCATCATCTTCGCGGGGCAGGACACGACGACGCTCGACGAGCGGGCGATGCGGCCGCTGCGGCGGCGCATGCAGCTGATCCACCAGAACCCCTCGGCCGCGCTCGATCCGCGCCTGACCGCCGAGGACGCGGTCGGCGAACCGCTGCGCGTGCACGCGGTCGCGACCGGGCGCGCACTGCGCGAGCGCATCGCCGCGCTGCTTTCCGAGGTCGGCCTGCCGCCGGCCTTCCTGCACCGCTTCCCGCACGAACTCTCGGGCGGCCAGAAGCAGCGCGTCTGCATCGCCCGCGCCCTGGCGCTCGAGCCGGACCTGCTGGTGCTGGACGAGCCGACCTCGGCGCTCGATGTCTCGGTGCAGGCGCAGATCCTCGACGTGCTGGAGGCGCTGCGCGCGCGGCGTGGCCTCGCCTACCTCTTCATCAGCCACAACCTCGCGGTCGTGCGCCAGGTCTGCGAACGGGTGGCGGTGATGTATCTCGGCCGCATCGTCGAGGAAGGCCCGGCCGCCGAGGTGCTGGGCGCGCCCTGCCATCCCTATACCCGCGCCTTGCTTGGCTCGGTGCCGCGGCTGGTGGCGCGTCGGCTCGCACCGGCGGCGGCAGGGGAGCCGCCCAACCCCGCCGCACCGCCCGCCGGCTGCGCCTTCCATCCACGCTGCCCTGTCGCCGTGGACTCCTGCCGCGCCGGCGTGCCGCCGCTCGCTGACCTCGGCGGCGGACATTTCGTACGCTGCCCACGCACGGCGCTGGTTGGCGGCTGATGCGGGACGCCCGGGCCGCGCGGCGAGACGAGGCGGGACCAGGCGTCCTTCCGGTTCTCGTTATCGGCCAGTCGCCGCGCCCCGACCTCGAGGCGGAGATCGCCGCCGCCGCGCCAGGCTTGCGCATCGCGCTCAGTGGTGCGCTCGATGGGCTTGCAGCGAGCGCGATCGCCGCGCTTGTGCCGCGCGACGGCGCCGACACGCTGTTCACGGTGCTGCCTTCCGGCGAGGGCGTGCGCCTTTCCAAGGTTGTGGTCACGCAGCGCCTCGCAGCGATGCTGGCCGGGCTTCCCGGCCCCGTGCTCCTGGCCTGCACCGGTGCCTTCAAGGGCCTTCCGGCACGGCCGGACCTGGTGCAGCCCTCCACCGTGCTGAACGGGATGGCGCGGGCGCTGCTGCCCCGGGGGCGTCTCGGCCTCTTCGTGCCGCTGCCGGAGCAGGCGCAATCCCTCGGCGCGTCGCGATCGCGCAAGGGGCTGTCGGTCGCGGTCGTTGACCTGCGCCCGCACGCCGATGACCGGGCGCGCGAGGCCGCGGCCCGGAAGATGGCCAGTGAGGCGCCCGACCTCGTGCTGCTCGACTGCATCTCCTATACCCGCCGGGACAAGGCAGCGGCGCTGGCGGCGCTCGCCTGCCCGGTCCTGCTCTCCGTCGCGGTGGCAGCACGTGCCGCCGCTTCCCTGCTGCCGGAGCCACCATGCGCGAACTGACCCTGGACGAGATCGAGGCGCTGGCCGTCGGTGCCTGGGTGCTGGGGACGGGGGGCGGCGGTTCGCCCTATCTCGGCCTGCTCAACATGCGCCGCCTCCATGCCGAAGGAAGGCGGGTCAGCCTGATGCAGCCGGAGGAGCTCGCGGATGACGACCTGGTCGCGGTCGTCTCCAACATGGGCGCGCCGCTGGTCGGGCAGGAAAGGCTGACCGACAGCGCCAATATCGGCCGCGCGGTGACGCTGATGGAGGAGTATCTCGGCCGCTCCTTCCGCGCCGTGATGAGCGTGGAGATCGGCGGCAACAATGGTGTGCAGTCGCTGATGGCGGCCGCCGAGACGGGCAAGCCGGTGGTCGATGCGGATGCCATGGGTCGTGCCTATCCGGAAGCGCAGATGACCTCGTTCGCGGTCGGCGGCCTCCGGCCCTATCCGCTGTCGCTGGTGGATCCGCGCGGTGTCGAGGGGATCGTCGCCAAGGTGCCGTCCTGGAAATGGATGGAACGGCTGTCGCGCAGGATGTGCGTGGAGGTCGGCTCGATCGCCGCCACCTGCAAGGCGCCGCGCAGCGGGGCGGAAGTGAAGCGCTGGGGCATCCTCCACACGACCAGCCAGGCCATCGCGCTCGGCCAGGCGATCCGGCTGGCGCAGAAGGAACACCGCGATCCGGTCCAGGCGATCCTTGATTCCGAAAACGGCCGGCTGCTGTTCCGCGGCAAGGTCGCCGACATCGCACGGCGCACGACCGAGGGCTTCCTGCGCGGCAAGACACAACTCGACGGCCTCGACGAATGGCGCGGCCATGGCTTCGAGCTCGCCTTCCAGAACGAATGGGCGGTCGGCTGGCTGGACGGCACGCCGCGCGTGATGACGCCGGACCTGATCTGCGTGCTCGATACCACGACCGGCGAGGCGATCGGCACCGAGACGCTGCGCTACGGCCAGCGCGTGACGGTGATCGCGCTGCCCGCGCCGGAAGTGTTCCTGTCGCCGCGCGGGCTGGAGTTCGTGGGGCCGCGCGCATTCGGCTACGACATGGATTTCCGTTCGGTCTTCGGGGAGGGCGCGGCATGAGGCGGCGCATCGGCATCGACGTCGGCGGCACCAACACGGATGCCGTGCTGCTGGAGGACGAGCGCGTTCTGCATGGCATCAAGACGCCGACCACGGCGGATGTGCTGACCGGCGTGCGGACCGCCCTTGAGGATGTCGCACGGCATGTCGGGCCGGAAGGCGTGCAGGCGGTGATGATCGGCACCACGCATTTCGTGAACGCGGTGGTGCAGCGGCGGGACCTCGCGCCGGTGGGGGCGCTGCGCCTCGGCATGCCTGCGGCGAAATCCCTGCCTCCCTTCTGCGACTGGCCCTCCGACCTCGCCGCGATGGTGCGCGGGCAGGTCCATATGGTGGAGGGCGGCCACGATTATGACGGCCGGCCGATCATGCCCCTCGACGAGGCCGCGGTGACCGCGGCGGCACGCGCGATGAAGGCGGCGGGCATCGCCTGCGTCGCGGTCAGCAGCATCTTCTCTCCCCTCGATCCCGGGATGGAGGAGCGTGCTGCCGAAATCCTGCGCCAGGAGATGCCGGAGGCGGACATCACCCTCTCGCACGACCTCGGCCGCATCGGGCTGCTGGAGCGGGAGAACGTGGCGCTGCTGAACGCCTGCCTCGCCCCGCTTGCCCGCCACACGGTGCAGGCCTTCGAGGCGGCACTGCGCCAGACCGGCATTGGCGCGCCGCTCTACATCACTCAGAACGACGGGACGGTGATCAGGGCCGAGCTGGCGGCCCGCTTCCCGGTGCTCTCCTTCGCTTCCGGCCCGACCAATTCCATGCGGGGTGCCGCCTTCCTCACCGGGCTGCGCAACGCGCTGGTCGTCGATGTCGGGGGCACCACGAGCGACATCGGCGCACTCAAGGCCGGATTCCCGCGGGAGGCCAACGCCGTTGTCCATATCGGCGGTGTGCGGACGCTGTTCCGCATGCCGGACCTGCTGTCGATCGGCCTCGGCGGCGGGTCGCATGTCGAGCCACGCAGCGGCGGCGGCATCGCGATCGGCCCGCGGAGCGTCGGCTTCCGCCTGCCGGAGCTCGCGCGCATCTTCGGCGGCCCGCAACTCACGGCCAGCGACATCGCGGTGCGGGCGGGGCTGTTGCAGCTCGGCGATGCCGCCAGGGTCGCCGGGATCGACGAGGGCCTGGCGCATGTGGCACTGGCGGAGGCCGCGCGGATGCTGGAGGGGTCGGTGGACCGCATGAAGACCGACGCCGCCGAGGTGCCGCTCCTTGCGGTGGGCGGCGGCGCCTTCCTGGTGCCCGACCGGCTTTCCGGCGTCGCCGAGGTGTTGCGCCCCGCGCATGCCGCGGTGGCCAATGCCGTCGGTGCCGCCATCGCGCAGGTGAGCGGCGAGGCGGATCAGGTGTTCCATGGCATGACGCGCTCGGAGGCCATGAGCGAGGCCGAGCGTATTGCCCGCAGCCGGGCGGTCGAGGCCGGTGCCGATGCTGCGACCTTGACCCTGGTCGATATCGAGGATCTGCCGCTGGCCTACCTGCCCGGCGGCGCCCTGCGCGTGCGGGCGCGAATGGTTGGAGAGATCGCAGCCCGCGGGTAGGCGGGGCGATGGTGCGGCCGGCGGCAACCGGCCCGTCACCACCCCTTTGGTACGGGCCGCGGCATCGCGCGCTCCAGCACCGCGGCGGCGCGATAGATCGAATCCTCGCGGAAGTGGGGCGCCACCAGCTGCACCGCCCGCGGCAGGCCGTCGCAAGCCACGCCCCAGGGCACCGAGGCAGCGGGGCTTCGCGTCAGGTTGAACGGCCAGGTGAAGGGGGTCCAGTCCCACCAGTTCGGGTATGCCGCCGCATCCGGCGTGTCGAAGCCGTGCGCGCTTCTGAACGGGGCGATCGGCATCATCGGGCACAGCATCAGGTCGTACTCGGCCATGAACGCCATCAGCGCCCGCATCAGCCGGTTCGCCTCGGCCTGCGCCAGCCGGTCGGTCGAGGAATCCGTCCGCCAGCCCCGGCGCGCGCAGGCAAGCAGGCCAGGATCGGCGCGCGCCAGATCGTCGGTCGCCAAGTCTGCCATGCCGGCGGCGTGTGCCGCGCTCCACATCGTGGCGAACGCGCCCTCCGCGTTCCACAGCGGCGGCTCGGCTTCGATCAGCGTCGCCCCCGCATCGCGGAGCACCTTCGCTGCCTCGTCGAGGCAGGCGGCATCGCGGCCGGCATCGGCGAAATTGAGCCGGCGCGACAGCGCGATCCGCATGCCGGAAACACCGGCGCCGCAGGCACCCACGAAGTCGGGAACCTTCAGCGCCTGGGTCAGCGCGTCGCGCGTGTCATCGCGGCAGACGATGCCGAGATAGATCGCGCTGCACAGCACCGATTTCGCCAGCGGCCCGTGCGCCACCAGCGTCGCGGTGCTGGAATCATGCAGCCAGGGCAGTCTTCCGTGCGTGGTCTTGATGCCGAACAGCCCGCACCAGGCCGCCGGTACCCGCACCGACCCGCCGGCGTCGCCGCCCGAGGCGAGCGGCCCGCAATTCGCCGCCACCGAAACTGCTGCCCCGCCTGACGATCCGCCCGGTGTCAGCTGGGGATCGAACGGGTTGCCGGTGAGGCCGTAGAGCGGGGAATCGCACAGCGCCTTCCAGCCGATGTCCGGCATCGTGGTGCGCGCCCACAGGATCGCGCCTGCCTCGCGCAGGCGGGCGACCAGCGGCGCATCCTCGGTCTCCGGCTTCGCATCCCTGAACATCAGGCTGCCGTGGCGGCAGGCGAACCCCTTCTGCTTCACATTGTCCTTGATCGCCACGGGCACGCCATCCAGCAGCGACAGCGGCGCGCCCGCCCTGTGGCGGGAGGCGCTGGCCTCGGCCTGGTAGCGCGCGCCGGCGGCGTCGATCAGCGCGAACGGGTTCAGCGCCCGCTGCAATTTCTCGGCCCGCTCCAGTACCGCCTCGGTCAGGGCAACCGGGGACAGGGCGGCTTCGCGCATTGCCGTGCCCAGCTGGGCGACGGTCAGGTCAAGCGGCGATGGCATGGCGGCCCCCCGTTGGCGTTGCGTCGGCGATCGCCCATCATGGCGCCATGAGATTCCCTGTCGAGTGCCGGCCTGTCGAGTG
>JADYYZ010000177.1 GCA_020853405.1 Acetobacteraceae bacterium | reverse complement strand
CCGTCTCGCCGTGCGCGAAGGCCAGCGCGCCGAGCGCATCGGCCAGCGGCGAGACCGCCACCCGCACCGCGCGCAGCTCGGCGCCGAACAGCCGCGCGAGGCGGGTGCGGAGCGCAGGCGACAGGGCGACCGTATGCAGCCTACGCACCTCCGCGGCCCGTGCGCATGCGCCGCCTGCGGGAACCTGGTCCATTGCTCCAACCCCCGGTCGTGATAAAAAATGATACGCACGACGCGAGGGAGAATACTATCCAGGCGCATGCACCCGGCGGTTGATACTGCCGGTCAGTGGACCGGCTGTCTGTGCGTGGGGGCAGTCAGCGGGTGCGGGCGGCGGCGTCAGACATCCACCGCCGCTTCGTCGAGCTTCGCGGCGTTCTCCTGGATGAACTTGAAGCGGAGTTCCGGCCTGCGGCCCATCAGCGCTTCCACCAGGTCGCTGGTTGCGGCGCGGGCCTCGGGCGGTGCCACCACCTGGAGCAGCGAGCGCTTGCGGGGATCCATGGTGGTTTCCTTGAGCGCCGCCGGCGGCATCTCGCCCAGGCCCTTGAAGCGCGAGACCTCGACCTTGGCGTTCGCCCTGAACGCCGATTTCTGCAGCCGCTCGCGGTCGGCATCGTCCATCGCATAGACGGTCTTCGCCCCCTGCGTCAGGCGATAGAGCGGCGGGCGGGCCAGGAACAGTTTTCCCTCGCGCACCAGCTGCGGCAGTTCGCGATAGAAGAAGGTCATCAGCAGCGAGGCGATGTGCGCGCCGTCGACGTCGGCGTCGGTCATGATGATGATGCGTGCGTAGCGCAGGCGGGCGTCGTCGAATTTCTCGCCGACGCCGCAGCCCAGCGCCTCGATCAGGTCCTTCAGTTCCTGGTTCGCCCGCAGCTTCTCGGTCGAGGCCGAGGCGACGTTGAGAATCTTGCCGCGCAGGGGAAGGATCGCCTGGGTTTCGCGATCGCGCGCGGATTTGGCGCTGCCGCCGGCGGAATCGCCCTCGACGATGAACAGCTCGGTGCCGTCCGCCGCCTCGCGCGAGCAGTCGGCGAGTTTGCCCGGCAGCCGCAACTTGCGCGTCGCCGATTTGCGCGGCGTGTCCTTCGCTTCCTTGCGCCGGATCCGCTCCTCGGCGCGCTCGATGGCGAATGCGAGCAGGTTGTCGGCGCTGGCGGGATCGCCGGTCAGCCAGTGGTCGAAATGGTCGCGTGCCGCCGCCTCGACCAGGCGCGCCGCGTCGGGGCTGGTCAGGCGCTCCTTGGTCTGGCCCTGGAACTGCGGCTCGCGCAGGAACAGCGAGAGTTTGCCGGCCATCGGCACCAGCAGGTCATCCGCCGTGACCTGGGCGGCGCGGCGGTTGTTCTTGAGCTCGCCATAGGCGCGCAGGCCCTTCACCAGGGCGGCGCGGAAGCCCGCCTCGTGCGTGCCGCCCAGCGGCGTCGGCACGGTGTTGCAGTAGGTGTGCAGGAACCCCTCGCCGCGATCCAGCCAGCATGCGGCCCATTCCACGCGGCCATGGTTGTCGGGGAAGGAAACGGTGCCGGTCCAGGCCTTCTCGACCACCCGCGCCTGGCCGGCGGTGTCGGCGGCCAGGCTGTCGGAAATGCCGCCGGGAAAATGCAGCACCGCCTCGGCAGGGGTATCGTCGGTGATCAGGCCGGGGGCGCAGGACCAGCGGATTTCCACGCCGCCGAACAGGTACGCCTTGCTGCGCGCCATGCGGTACAGGCGGTCGGGGCGGAAGCGGGCGCTGCTGCCGAAGATCTTCGGGTCGGGGCGGAAGCGGATCTTCGTGCCGCGCCGGTTGGCCACCGCCCCCGCATTCTTCAGTTTTCCGACCGGTCTGCCTTCGGCAAACGCCATCGTCCACAGCGTGCGCTCGCGCGCGACCTCCACCTCGAGCCGTTCCGACAGCGCGTTCACCACGGAACTTCCGACCCCGTGCAGGCCGCCCGAGGTGTTGTACACCTTGCCCGAGAACTTCCCTCCCGAATGCAGTGTGGTGAGGATCACCTCCAGCGCGCTCTGCTTCGGGAATTTCGGGTGCGGATCGATGGGGATGCCGCGCCCGTTGTCGCGGATGCCGACCCAGCTGTCCGGCTCCAGCGTGATCTCGATGAAGCTCGCGTGGCCGGCCACCGCCTCGTCCATCGCGTTGTCGAGGATCTCCGCGACCAGGTGGTGCATCGCGGCCTCGTCGGTGCCGCCGATATACATGCCGGGGCGGCGGCGCACGGGCTCCAGCCCCTCCAGCACCTCGATGTGCGAGGCATCGTAGCTGGTGCCGGCCTCGCGCCCCTGGAACAGGTCGTTCATGGCCTGTTCCTAAGGGGGCGGGGGAGTCGCGCGCAAGGGCCGTGGTGCCGGCATCGGCGCAGGGGTGGCAGGCAGCGGCGGCGCGTGCGCCATCGGCTCGGCCGATCACCAGCCGCCGGCACGCACCATGTGCTTGTCGCAGAAGGGCATTGCCTCTACCAGAAGCTGCCGTGGGTGTGGCGGGGCGCCGCCGCAGGCCGCGTCGCTGTCCTGCCGCGCCCGACCCGAGGATTTCGATCAACCGAGCCATGGCCGATCCGCCACCACCCGCGCACGCCGTCGGTGACCGACCCCGGGGCGGCATCGGGCGGGCCGCCGCCAAAGGCGTTCTCTGGTCGACCATCGGCGGCGTCGCCGAGCGGCTGATCGGGTTTCTTGCGCTCGCGGTCGTCGTGCGCCTGATGACGATCGAGGAAGCCGGCATCGCCATGCTCGCCGCCAGCACCTTCGATGTCATCCTCGTCGTCTCGACGACCGGCTTCGGCGAGCGGATCATCCAGAACCCGACCGCCGACCGCACCCTGCAGGGCACGATCTTCTGGCTGTCGATGGCGGTATGCGGCACGCTTGCGGTGGCGTTCTTCGCCGCCGCCTCGCCGATCGCGGGACTGTTCGGCGAGCCGCGCATCGTGCCGCTCTTGCAGGTGATGGCGCTGCTGATCGTCACCCGCGCCATCCCGATCGTGCCGGCGGCCCTGATGGCACGCTCGATGGACTATGGCAGGCTGACGATCGGCACCCTGATCACCAGTGCCGCGAGCGCGGTCGCCGGGATCGCGGTGGCCGCCGCCGGCTTTCCGATCTGGGCGCTGGTCGGGCAGTTCGTTGCCTCGTCCGTGGTCTATACGATCTTCGCCTTCATCGCGGCACGCTGGCTGCCGCCGCTGCGGTTCGACGTGCGCGAGGCGTGGCTGACGATCAGGTTCGGCGTGCCGCTGCTGGCATCGGCCAGCATGACCGCGCTGTCGGCGCAGGCCAGCACGCTGATGATCGGTGCCTCGCAGCCGATCGGCGCGGTTGCCCTGTTCCGCATCGCCGCGCGGCTGTTCGAGGTGCTTGGCCAGATCATCGTGCTGCCGGTGCAGCGCGTGCTGCTGACGACGTTCACCGCGCTTCACGGCGAGAAGGACCGCATCCAGGACGCCTTCCTCGGCCTGATGCGCGTGATGGCGGCCATCGCCTTTGCCACCTACGCACTGGTCGGCGCCCAGGGCGAGGCGATCATGGGAATCCTGTTCGGCAGGGACTGGGCGTCGTCGGGTTCGATCCTGGCGATCCTTGCCGGCGGCGTGGTGGGGCTGGTGCCGAGGGCGTTCGTCAATGCATCGCTGACCGCGGTCGCGCGGACGCGGCTTGTGCTGCTCTATACGGTGGTCGTCACGGTCGCGGTCGTCGCGGGCGTGGCGATCGCATCGCGATACAGCGTGCACGCCGTTGCCGCCACGCAGTCGGCCGTGCTGGTTGCCACGTTGCCGCTGTCGCTGCTTGCCTTCCGCGTATCGTTCGGCATCGCCGCCTGGCGGGTCGTGGGCTGCATCGCGCTGCCGCTGGTTGCCGCGCTGGCCGCTGCCGGCGCCTCGATCGTTGCCACGTCGCAGATCGTGGGGGCATGGCCGGCGCTGCCGGTTTTCCTGCGGGTGGTGGCCGTGGGCCTGGCCGGCGCGGTTGCGTTCGTCGTGGCCCACCTGGTGGCCGGGCCGCGGCGCACGTTGCAGACGGCGCGCGCCCTGGCCGCCCTGGTTCGCGCCCGCCGCGCTGT